>NZ_JARESO010000018.1:0-183663 GCF_046030175.1 Paraburkholderia sp. RL17-373-BIF-A | reverse complement strand
CGAACGCGCGGCGCGCGGCAGCACGACCAGATAACGCCAGATGACCTCGGCCACCAGCAGCACACCGATCAGCACATAGGCGATCGCGCCGTTATAGAGCGACCAGCTTGCGCGGCTCCAATACAGCGCGGTATAAGCGGAAAACACGCCGTTCAGCGCGAAGAACGCACACCACACCTGGGTCACGCGCAGCGTATGGCGCACCGCGCCCGGCGGCAGGTTCGGATTGCCGAGGCGCGCGAATTTTTCGATCATCGACGGCCCGCGCACGAGCGTCGCCCCGAACGCGATCAACAGGCCCAGATTGACGAGCGACGGGTAAAGACGCAGCAGCAGCTCGCTATTGGTCAACACGATCGCCGCCGACGCGCAGCTCAGCAAACCGACCACGGTCCAGTCGATTGTGGAAAGCCGCCGCAACGAGGTCGCGACCGGGCCGCTGCCGGCCCAGCGCTGCAGCCACAGGATCGCAAACAGCATGCAGCCGACGTAGCGCGGCGTGTCCCATTTCCACGCGCACAGAATCAACGCGGGGTACGCGAGCTTTAACAGCACCTGCACGACGGTTTTGCCCAGGTGGCGCTCAGTGCCGGGCGAGGCATCGGCGGCCCGATCCGCCGCCGCTTGCGTTCGCGAGCGCACGGATGGCATCAGCCTTGTGCCGCCAGCAGCGATTCGACCGCACCGATCACGTCGCCGACGGTGCGCACCGACTTGAACTCTTCCGGCTTGATGCGGCGTCCGGTCATCTCCTGCAGTTTGATCGCGAGGTCGACGGCGTCGATGCTGTCGAGATCGAGGTCTTCGAACAGATGCGCCTGCGGCGTGACGCGCTCGGGCTCGATTGCGAAGTTCTCTTTGAAGATGGCGCGGATGCGCTCCAGAATCTCTGCCTCGGACACGATTTACTCCCCCTTTCTGGTTGTTTCGTTCACAGCGTGCACCGCTTCGCGCTGGCTTGCCACCAGCGCGGCCAGCGTGCTGATCGAGCGGAAGTGTTCGCGCGTGCGCTCGTCGTTCGCTGCGATGGTCAGTTGGTATTGTTTGCGCAGCACGATGCCGATTTCGAGCGCATCGATCGAATCGAGACCGATACCGTCGGTATCGAACAACGGTGCATCGTCGTCGATATCGGCCGGGCTCAGGTCTTCCAGATCGAGAGCTTCGATCAGGAGCTGTTTAATTTCCAGTTTTAAAGAATCCATAATCGAACAGGTGCTGAGTAATGTGTGCTTCGACGGCGCTCGTCACGCTGCGCGCCGCGAGAGCCGGTGGAGAGTCATGGGCCGCGAGCTGGTCGACGCCGAGCGGTTCGAGCACGTTCACGCGCATTCTGAACGCGCGCGCCGGCACGTCGTACCAGCGCATCTGCTTGGTGAATGCGGGCGGATCGCAATCCATCAGCACTGGGACGATCGGCGCGCCGACCTTCAGCGCCATGTGCGCGAAACCGCGCGAAAACGCATGCAGCCGGTTCGGCGCCGGGCTGCGCGTGCCTTCCGGAAAAATAATCATGGTATAGCCTGCCGCCAGTTGCTTCGCGCCGGCCTCGACGAGTTCCGCGGGATCGGCATTGCTGACGTACTCGGCCGAGCGCACGATGCCCCAGAAACACGGGTTGCCCCAGTGCGCGTTTTTCACCACGCAGCAGGCATGCGGCGTGAGCGACAGTAACACCATCACGTCGAGATAGGTCGGGTGATTCGCGACTACGATCGCCGGGCCGCCCGCGCGCAACGCCTGCACGCCCGAGACTTCCAGTTCCATCACGCCGATGCGTTGCAATACCGCGACCAGCGCGCGGAAAAACCAGTGGATCACGCTGGTCACGGCAAATTGGCGCGACGCGCGGTGCGGCCACACGCATGCGAGCGGAAAAACCACCACCGAGAACAGCACGCCGCACACGCCGAAGACCACGAAGGCCATGCCGGTCGCGCAGAATCGCCAGCAATAATCAAGCCGCGCGGTCATGCTAGCTCCAATGCCAGGTGGCGCCGGTGTTTTGCCAGGCGGTGGGCAGGCCGGTTTCCAGGCAGTGCTGCAGCGCCTGGCTCTGGGTCGGGAAGAGGGTTTCCGAGGTGGCGCTTGCGCTCGCTTCGTGCGTCGGCTCGGATTCCGGCTGGTCCGTGCGCGATACCGTGCACACCAGCTCGCCCGTCGCCGTTTCGCTATCGAGCAGGATCGCGATCGCGCCGCCCTGTACTTCGTCTTCGATCGTGCCGTACGCCGGGTCGGCCGGTTCATCGGCGTACACCAGCAGCAGCGGTGAATCCGGCTGCGTGGCGTATTGCGCGTGCGCTTCCAGCAGCGCGTAACCGAGCGTTTCCGCGCCGGCCGAGATCGCGCTCGCCGCGGAGCGGTCGCTGCGGGCAATGCCGAATATGCCGGTCATGGCGTTGAGCACCGACAGGCTGAACGCGGTTGGCGACACCGGCTCGCCCGCGCTGATGGCGCGCAGAATGTCCGTCGTGCGCCGCAATTCCCCGTGGCGCGAGGCGAACACGACCCGCACCGCGTCCTTGGCGACACAATCGTGCGCAACTTTCAGCGCCACTCTCGACAGAGTGCTCAGACGACGCCGCACGATCGGCTCGATGAAGCCGATATCGGGTGCGGCAGATGCGGCAGCAGGCCAGCTAGACCAGCGAGCGACCGGAATGGTCCAGTGCAGATCGGGCATATCGGTGTTCGCGCGTAGAAGCGAGGAGAGGCTGAAGCGCCTGACGGAATACGGCACCGTCACAGCGTGCACGCGCCGCGCGGACCGGCAATCTCCAGCCGGGGTCAATCCAATCTTCTTATATAGGGTTCAGCGAATTAACGGCACTTGGCCCCGATTATTTAGGCGCCTTTGTCAATTAGTCTGAAGGATTGTCTCCGGCTCCCTATGGTCGGCGGAATCATACTGAATATTCTGGGATAAATCAGCCACAAAAGACGTATCCATCTGTATCCGTATCTCTCATGCGACGCCCGGCCGAAAAGCGATGGCATGGGCCTCCGGCACCATTTTCCGCATTGCGAACGGA
The DNA here is from genome assembly GCF_046030175.1 of Paraburkholderia sp. RL17-373-BIF-A. NCBI lineage: Bacteria > Pseudomonadati > Pseudomonadota > Betaproteobacteria > Burkholderiales > Burkholderiaceae > Paraburkholderia > Paraburkholderia sp. RL17-373-BIF-A. Next base: position 180,631 of record NZ_JARESO010000018.1, on the reverse strand, counting down.
GCCTCTGCCCATCAGCAGCGCAGCTTGCCGCCGATCTGCCAAAGAAATATTTCGCCGAAATGCGCCAATACTTTCAATTTACTTTCTTAAAAAGTGTTTCAGATTGGAAGCCGCTTGCGTTGTTAGCCGGCCTCGTCCTGAAATGCGCATCGCATGGCCGGTTCGAGTGCGCCGTTTCTGAGATGCAAATTGCCGTGGCACGGATGCCGAAATCCGGTATCGGGCGCGGAGCTTCGCGTTTTCTCCGGCGCTGAAAACAGAACGGCCCGGCAGGGTGAACTGTCGAGCCGTTTGCATGCTACCGATGCCACGATTTGGACGCGCACCGCCAGCCAGGTACGATTTACTGAACGACTTTCGCATCGGACGCCGGCACCGGTGCGGCGGCGGGCGCTGTACCGGTCGCCACCATTTCGTTCGATGCCCCGCCGCTCTGGCCGACCGGAATCTTCACCGTATGAACCACGCCGTTGCCAAGCGGGAAATCGGCCAGCGCGCTACGCGCCAGATACGGCATGGCCCGAACCAGCGACGACTCGCCGCCCGTATTGCGCGCCGTCACGTTGTAGACCTCCTTGCCGCTCGCCCGCTCGGTAATCCGCACGCCCAGCAGGTGCGTGAAGATCGGATAGCTCTGGTTCACGTAGGTGGCCGAATACCCGCCCCATGGGCCCCACGGATCGAACGGCCGGCCCCAACCCCAGTACGGCGCCGGCCACGGGTTGTAATACACCGGCTCCGAGACCGTCACCATGTCCGAACGAATTCCATACGAGAGCCCGACCAGATAGCGCGCCTGCGCGGCGTCGACCTGGCGGAACGAATGCGTGGCGAGTTCGTTCGCGACAAAGCGCTCGTAGGTGCTGAGTTCGAGATTATTCTGCTGGTCCGCCGCTCGCGTGAACGCGTAGGTTCGGGTGGCGTCGTTACCGCTCCAGTCGGAGAAGGCCGTGACCTGGGTGGTCACGTAGGTCGTGCAGCCGGAAAGCAGCACCGTCAGCGCGGCTATCAGCAGCGTGGCGCGGCGGGTCCATCGATCGATTTTCATGGTCTACCTCGTGAAGCTTTTGAATTGCCTCTGTATTCTCCGCCAAACCCGGCCTCGTCGACGCACAGGCTTTCCCGCACGCGGGCGCCCGATAATACGCTGACCAGGCGACTCGGTAAAAAGTTCGCTCCGCACAATTCTCCGAGGCTTTGTACAATGGCTCGACATGCCCGGCCCGCACGCCAGAAGCGCGCTCGCCGACTCGAGTTCCAACACTACAGAACGCCATGGCCGATACCGCAACGCCCAATGTGATCCGCCGCGCCGACTACGCGCCGCCCGCCTTCCTGATCGACACCGTCGCACTGGAGTTCGATCTCGTCCCCGAACGCACGGTTGTCCGGAACACGATGCGCGTGCGCCGCAATCCGGAGGCATCGCGCGCCTTGCATCTGGAATTGATGGGCGAACAACTGGAGTTCGTCAGCGCCGAGATCGACGGCCAGCCGTTCGCCAACGCTCACGCGCACGAACACGGCCTGCTGCTCGACAACGTGCCGGACCAGTTCGAACTGACGCTCACGAGCCTCTGCAATCCGGCTGAGAACACCACGCTGTCGGGCCTTTATGTGTCGGGCGGCAACTTCTTCACGCAGTGCGAGGCCGAGGGCTTTCGCCGCATTACTTATTTCCTCGATCGTCCGGACGTGATGGCGACCTTCACGGTCACGTTGCGCGCCAGCAAGGCCGATTATCCGGTGTTGCTGTCGAACGGCAACCTGCTCGAAGAAGGCGATTTGCCGGACGGCCGCCACTTCGCGCGTTGGGAGGATCCGTTCAGAAAGCCGAGCTATCTGTTCGCGCTGGTCGCCGGCAAGCTGGTCGCCCTGGAAGAGGGCGTGAAGAGCGGCTCGGGCAAGGAAAAGCTGCTGCAGGTGTGGGTCGAGCCGCACGACCTCGACAAGACCCGTCATGCGATGGATTCGCTGATCCATTCGATCCGCTGGGACGAGGAGCGCTTCGGGCTCGAACTCGATCTGGACCGCTTCATGATCGTCGCGGTGAGCGACTTCAACATGGGCGCGATGGAGAACAAGGGGCTCAACATCTTCAACACGAAGTACGTGCTGGCGAACCCCGAAACGGCCACCGACACCGACTTCGCGAACATCGAGGCCGTGGTCGGCCACGAGTATTTCCACAACTGGACCGGCAACCGCGTGACCTGCCGCGACTGGTTCCAGCTGAGCCTGAAAGAAGGCCTGACGGTGTTCCGCGATCAGGAGTTCTCGGCCGACATGGCGGGCGGTGCAACGGACGAAGCCGCGCGCGCCACCAAGCGCATCGAGGACGTGCGCGTGCTGCGCCAGATGCAGTTCGCGGAAGACGCGGGTCCGATGGCGCATCCGGTGCGCCCGGAAAGCTACGTCGAGATCAACAACTTCTACACGATGACCGTCTACGAGAAAGGCTCGGAAGTCGTGCGGATGTATCAGACGCTGTTCGGCCGCGACGGTTTCCGCAAGGGCATGGACCTGTACTTCAAGCGTCATGACGGCCAGGCCGTGACCTGCGACGATTTCCGGCACGCGCTCGCCGACGCGAACGGCCGCGATCTCACGCAGTTCGAGCGCTGGTATAGCCAGGCCGGCACGCCGCGCGTGTCCGTGCGCACCCATTACGACGCCGCGCAGCAACGCTACAGCGTGACGCTCACGCAAGGCTACGGCGAAGGCGCGCCGGCCGCGCGCGAAACGCAAAAAGGTCCGCTGCTGATTCCGTTCGCGATCGGTCTGATCGGCAAGGACGGCAAGGATCTGCCGCTGCAATTGCAGGGCGAGAACACGGCCTCGGCCTTCACCACGCGCGTGCTCGAATTCACGCACACGGACCAGGCCTTTACGTTCGTCAACGTGGCGCAGGAGCCGCTGCCTTCGCTGCTGCGCAATTTCTCGGCGCCGGTGATCGTCGAATACGACTACTCGGCGGAACAGCTGGCGTTCCTGCTCGCCCACGACAGCGATCCGTTCAACCGCTGGGAAGCCGGCCAACGGCTCGCCACGCGCGAGCTGCTCACGCTCGCCGGACGCGCCGCCACCGGCGTGCCGCTGCAACTCGACGACTCCGTGGTCGCCGCGTTCGCACGCGTGCTGACCGACGAAACCCTCTCGCCTTCGTTCCGCGAACTCGCGTTGATGCTGCCTTCGGAAGCGTATCTGGCCGAGCAGATGGCCGAATCGAATCCGGCGGCCGTGCATGCCGCGCGGCAGTTCGTGCGCAAGCGTCTCGCCAATGCGCTCAAGGGCGACTGGCTCAAGGTGTACGAGCAGCACCGCACGCCGGGCGCGTACGAGGCCACGCCGGAAGCGTCCGGTCATCGCGCGCTGAAGAACCTCGCGCTGTCGTACCTCGCGGAACTGGACGATCCGGCCGAGGCCGTGCGTCTCGCGTCCGCGCAATACGATGCGGCGAACAACATGACCGACCGCTCGGCGGCGCTCTCCGCGCTGCTTAATGCGTCGGCGGCCAATGGCGGCAGCGCCGAAGCGCAGCAGGCGCTGGACGATTTCTACCGGCGCTTCGAAAAGGAGCCGCTCGTCATCGACAAGTGGTTCGCCTTGCAGGCCACGCAGCGTGGCAGCGCGCAACGTCCGGTGATCGACATCGTGCGCAAGCTGATGGCGCATCCGGCTTTCAACCTGAAGAACCCGAACCGCGCGCGCTCGCTGATTTTCAGCTTCTGCGCGGCGAATCCGGCGCAGTTCCATGCCGAAGACGGCTCGGGCTACGCGTTCTGGGCCGATCAGGTGATCGCGCTCGACGCCATCAATCCGCAAGTGGCCGCTCGCCTCGCCCGCTCGCTGGAATTGTGGCGCCGCTTTACGCCGACACTGCGCGACGGCATGCGCGCGGCGCTGGAGAAAGTGGCGTCCCAGGTGAAATCGCGCGACGTGCGCGAGATCGTAGAGAAAGCGTTGGCGTGATGCTCGCCTGAGCGCCTTTGTCGCATCGAAAAGCCGGCGCGTGTTGCCGGCTTTTTTTCGCCCCCGTGTTCGCCGGCGCGACCGCGCGCGGCAATCACGTTAGCCATCTGGATAACTGTTCGACTCGCGTCGGCGGGGTGAAAGCAAACGCATTCACTTAACGGTTTACGTTTAACGCGATGCGTTATGTGATCCCATGATCACGACATTCGGCGACAAAGCTACGGCGAGATCTTTCAGGGCAAGTTCGTGTACTCATTGCCGCTTCACATGCAGGCGCTCGCGCGCCGCAAGCTGTTTGTGATCGACGCCGCGGAGTCCATCCGCGACCTGCATGCGCCGCCCGGCAACCGGCTGGAAGCGCTGCAAGGCCAGCGCAGCGGGCAATGGAGTATTCGGATCAATGCGCAATGGCGCATCTGTTTTCATTTCGTCGACGGGGAGGCGCTGAATGTCGAAATTGTCGACTGTCACTGACTATTGGGAGACCGGCATGGTCATCAAACGCTCCGATCTGGGCAGCATCGATTTCTCGGACATCGACACGGGCGACAGCATCCCGGAAATCCATCCGGGCGAGATTCTGCGCAGCGAGTTTCTCCAACCGCTCGGCATGTCCGTCAACGCGCTCGCGCTTGCGCTGCGCGTACCGGCTCCGCGCATCAACGACGTGGTGCGCGGCAAGCGCGCCGTCTCGGCCGACACCGCGCTGCGGCTCGAGCGCTACTTCGGCGCGAGCGCGCAGTTCTGGCTCAACCTGCAAATCGCCTACGACCTGCGCGTCGCCACCGTGGCCGCCGGAGAACAGATCGAACGCGAGATCGAACCCATGCCGAAGGCGGACCGCCCGAAAATGCCGAAGGTTTCGACCGAACACGCCCGTGCCGCAGCGCTCGCGGCGAGCGTGAGCGGCAAGCTCACGGCCGGCAAGGCGCGCCGCAAAGCCTGAATTTCAGCCGCACCGGTGTGCCCGGCGGCGTCGCCCTACACGGTTCTCGCGCAAAAGCACGGAAGCGACACAACGAACGGTTAAAATCGGAATATTCCTCAAGCCTTCCCGGAGTACAGCATGGCTTTGCAACGTCGTACCACTCTCACGAAGTACCTGATCGAGCAGCAGCGCGAAACCAACAACCTGCCGGCCGATCTGCGCCTTTTGATCGAAGTCGTTGCGCGTGCGTGCAAAGCGATCAGCTACCACGTCAGCAAGGGCGCGCTGGGCGATGCGCTCGGCACGGCGGGCAGCGAGAACGTTCAAGGCGAAGTGCAGAAGAAGCTCGACATCCTGTCGAACGAAATCCTGCTCGAAGCGAATGAATGGGGCGGCAACCTCGCCGGCATGGCGTCCGAGGAAATGGAACAGTTCTTCCCGATCCCGGCGAACTATCCGAAGGGCGAATACCTGCTCGTGTTCGATCCGCTCGACGGCTCGTCGAACATCGACGTCAACGTGTCGATCGGCACGATCTTCTCCGTGCTGCGCTGCCCGGACGGCCAGCAGCCTACCGAACAGTCGTTCCTGCAACCGGGCACGCAGCAGGTCGCCGCGGGCTACGCGGTGTACGGTCCGCAAACGGTGCTGGTGCTGACTACCGGCAACGGCGTGAACTGCTTCACGCTCGACCGCGAACTCGGCTCGTGGGTGCTCACGCAAAGCGACATGCGCATTCCTGTCGAAACGCGTGAATACGCGATCAACGCTTCGAACGAGCGTCACTGGTATCCGCCGGTCCAGCAGTACATCGGCGAGTTGAAGGCTGGCACGGACGGTTCACGCCAGGCCGACTTCAACATGCGCTGGATCGCGTCGATGGTGGCGGACGTGCACCGTATCCTGAATCGCGGCGGCATCTTCATGTATCCGGCCGACAAGCGCACGCCGGACAAGCCGGGCAAGCTGCGCCTGATGTACGAAGCGAATCCGATGGCGTTCATCGTCGAGCAGGCGGGCGGCGCCGCGACCAACGGCGAGAAGCGCATTCTGGACGTCCAGCCGAAAAGCCTGCACGAGCGCGTGGCGGTGTTCCTCGGCTCGAAGAACGAGGTGGACCGCGTGACCCGCTACCATCTCGAAACAAAAAAGTGAGTTCAGGGGCTTGCCAAGCCGATAAAGAAGTCCCTATAATCTCGTTTCTCCTGATGCCGGAATAGCTCAGACGGTAGAGCAGCGCATTCGTAATGCGAAGGTCGGGGGTTCGATTCCTCTTTCCGGCACCACAAGATTCAAGCAAAAAGCCCAGTCCTCGCGACTGGGCTTTTTGTTTTTCTGCGTGTGCTTTTCCGATTCTGCTCGTGTCGCGGATCACCCACGAAAATCCAGCCGATCGAATTGCGCTGTCACGCCGAGGTTGCGTGCCACAACGGAATCTTCCGCTCGCGCCGGCTCTGCCTGCTGAGTGCCGTAGGCCGCGACCGCTTCCTGCGGCGCCGAAGAGAACCACAAAATCCGGCCGTCACACTCGATTCCGACCTGACGACCTTTCCAGTACACAGCGTTTTCCATGGCGAACTCTCTGAAGGACGAAGACTGCCATCTTCCGCGCCGGCCGTGGCGCGTCCGTTATCCAACGCACTCTGGGCGCGGATAATCGCTTCAATGATAGGCGGCGATTGCTCGATTGACTCAGTGCGCGCGCCGCCGTCAATGGCATCATCGCAACTTCATCGTCGGGCATGTTCCGTGCAACCTCACCAGCGTTCGCCCGATCCGCCGGGCCGCGCTTATCCGTTATTCATCGATATGGACGCCATCCGCAGCAAACCTCGCTCGACACCGCCCTCTGCCGACGCCCCCGCGTTCACCGGCTTCGTGCGTGTGCGCGGCGCTCGCGAACACAATCTGAAAAACGTCGACGTGCAGATTCCGCGTGATGCTCTGGTCGTCTTCACCGGCGTGTCCGGCTCGGGCAAATCGTCGCTGGCATTCGGCACCTTGTACGCCGAGGCACAGCGGCGCTATTTTGAATCAGTCGCGCCGTATGCCCGACGCCTGATCGAGCAGGTCGGCGTGCCCGAGGTCGACGCCATCGAAGGCCTGCCGCCCGCGGTCGCCTTGCAGCAGCAGCGCGGCACGCCGAGCGCGCGCTCGTCGGTGGGCAGCGTGACCACGCTGTCGAGCCTCGTGCGCATGCTGTATTCGCGCACCGGCGACTATCCGCCGAAGCAACCCATGCTGTTTGCCGAAGATTTCTCGCCGAACACCGTGCAAGGCGCCTGCCCGACTTGCCACGGACTCGGCCGCGTGTACGAGGTCAACGAAAAATCGATGGTGCCCGACGACTCGCTGACCATTCGCGAGCGCGCGATCGCCGCATGGCCGCCGGCATGGCACGGACAGAATCTGCGCGACATTCTGGTGACGCTCGGCTACGACGTCGATAAGCCGTGGCGCGACTTGCCGAAGAAAGACCGCGACTGGATTCTCTTCACCGACGAACAGCCGACCGCGCCCGTCTACGCCGGTCTCACGCCGAAGGAAACCCGCGCCGCGCTCAAGCGCCGCGACGAGCCGAGCTATCAGGGCACCTTCACCGGCGCGCGCCGCTACGTGTTGCACACGTTCGCGAACACTCAAAGCGCGTTGATGAAAAAACGCGTGTCGCAATTCATGGTCGGCAGCGTCTGTCCGACGTGTCATGGCAAGCGGCTCAAGAAAGAAGCGCTGTCGGTGAAATTCGCCGGACTCGATATCGGCGAGTTTGCCCAGTTGCCGCTCGCCAGGCTTGCAGAGATGCTTGAACCGATCGCGCGCGGCGAATGGCCTCAAGCCGATGCCGCACACTCAAACCAAACCGCCTCCAAAGGCAGCGTGCTCAGCAAGAGCGCCATGCGCGATGCCGTCGACAAACGGATCGCCGCCGGTGGTTCCGCGCACAAAGCCTCGCCCGACGTGCGGCGCACGCCTAACCTCTCCGAAGAAAAACGCGTCGCCGCGCAGCGCATTGCAGCCGAGTTGCTCGAACGCCTGACGACATTGGTCGATCTGGGACTGGGTTATCTCGCACTCGAGCGCAGCACGCCCACGCTGTCATCGGGCGAATTGCAGCGCTTGCGGCTCGCCACGCAGTTGTCGTCGCAGTTGTTCGGCGTCGTGTATGTGCTCGACGAGCCATCGGCCGGCCTGCATCCCGCCGACGGCGAAGCGCTCTTCAGCGCGCTGCAGGGGTTGAAGGCGGCGGGCAATTCGCTGTTCGTCGTCGAACACGATTTGCAGATGATGCGGCGCGCCGACTGGCTCGTCGACGTCGGTCCCGCGGCCGGCGAAGCAGGCGGCCATGTGGTCTATAGCGGGCCGCCCGCCGGACTCGCGAAGGTCGAAGCGTCGCAAACGCGCCGGCATCTGTTCGCGCCGCCAGAGCGTGTCGAGCGCGCGTCGCGTGAACCTGCTGGCTGGCTGCGGCTCGCGGGCATCACCCGCAATAATCTGCGCGGACTGGACGCCGAGTTTCCGCTCGGCTGCCTGACTGCGGTCACGGGCGTGTCGGGCTCGGGCAAGTCGAGCCTCGTGAGCCAGGCGTTGCCGGAACTGGTCGCAAGCCATCTTGGCCGCGTCTTCGACAATCCGGACGACGACGAACAAGACCCGTTGCTCGCCGCCGCAACCGCGCCGACCGGCGGCCACATCGTCGAGGGCATGGGCGCGCTGCGGCGACTCGTACGCGTCGATCAGAAACCGATCGGCCGCACCCCGCGTTCCAACCTCGCTACCTACACGGGCCTCTTCGACCACGTGCGCAAGCTGTTCGCCGACACGCCGCTCGCCCGCAAGCGCCGCTACAGCGCAGGCCGCTTCTCGTTCAACGTGGCGCAAGGCCGTTGCCCGACTTGCGAAGGCGAAGGCTTCGTCAGCGTCGAACTGTTGTTTCTACCAAGCGTCTATGCGCCCTGCTCGACCTGTCACGGCACGCGCTACAACACGCAGACACTGGAAGTCACATGGCGCGATAAAAACATCGCCGAGGTGCTCGGCCTGACCGTCGACGCCGCCTGCGATTTCTTCGCCGACGAGCCCAGCGTGATGCGCGCGCTGAAAGTGTTGCGCGACATCGGCCTCGGCTATCTGCGGCTCGGTCAGCCCGCCACTGAATTGTCCGGCGGCGAAGCCCAACGCATCAAACTCGCCACCGAATTGCAACGCGCGCAACGCGGCGACACGCTGTATATCCTCGACGAGCCGACCACCGGCCTGCATCCCGCCGACGTCGACCGGCTCATGGTGCAACTCCACGGGCTCGTGGATGCCGGCAATACCGTCGTGGTGGTCGAACACGACATGCGGGTGGCGGCGCAAAGCGACTGGGTCATCGATGTCGGCCCGGGCGCCGGCGACGCCGGCGGCAAGATCGTAGCGAACGGCACACCGGCCGAGATCGTGCGCGTGAAGGAAAGCCGCACCGCCGAGTATCTGCGGCAACAACTCGCAGCGTGAAGGCGAAAGAAGCGTGCGCGCTAGCGAGCGCCGCGCTTCTCCTTCAGGAAATCGATCAGCGCGCGCAGTTTGAGCGGCATCTGCGCGCGGCTCGCCGTGTAGAGATAGAAACCGGGGAAGCTCGGACACCATGCGTCGAGCACGCGCACTAGGCGGCCATCGTCGAGTTGATCGCGTACGTAGTCCTCGATGACGTGCAGCAGACCCACGCCCTGCTCGGCCGCTTGCACCATCGTGCGCAAGTCGTTGGTGACGAGCGCGCCGCGCGTCTCGACTTCGAACACGCGCGCCGGATCATCGGGTGGCGCGAACTCCCATCGATAGATGCCGCCGCTCGACGCAAAGCGGTAGCGCAGGCAGTCATGCGCGGCAAGATCGGCTGGCGTCGCGGGCGGTGCATAGCGCTCGAAATAGCCCGGCGAGCCCGCCACCGCAATGCGAATCTCGCCGCTCAACGGCACCGCCACCATGTCCTGCGCGACCCGTTCGCCGAGCCGAATGCCCGCATCGAAGCCTTCGCCGACGACATCGGCCATGCCGTCGTCGAGCGTCATGTCGAGACGGATCTGCGGATAGCGGCGCGTGAATTCCGCGAGATGCGGCAGCACCAGCAGTTCGCTCGCGACCCGCGGCAAATTGATGCGCAAATTGCCGGCGGGCTGGTCGCGGGTTTCGTCGAGCGCTTCGAAGGCGGCCTCGAGTTCGCCCAGCGCCGGTCGCACGCGAGCGAGAAACTGCGCGCCGGCTTCGGTCAGTGCTACGCGCCGGGTCGTCCGGTTGAACAGACGCACATTCAATTGCGTTTCGAGCGAGCGGATGCTTTGCGACAGCGCCGACGCCGTCACGCCGGTCTCGGCGGCCGCGTGCGTGAAGCTGCCGTGACGCGCCAAGCTCACGAACGCCATCAACGCCGGCAATTGCGCAGGATCCATCGTCGCCTCCATTGTTAAGCCGGACTTCACAATCCTTGCAGACAAGCGGCATTTTTCCACGAAAAGAATCGGCGCACGATAGGCCATGGATTCAATTTTTCCTACGACACCGCCCAAGGAGACTGACATGACGATGAATCGCTATACCCTGCTCGGCCGTTCAGGCTTGCGCGTTAGCCCGATCGCGCTCGGCACGATGACTTTCGGCACCGAATGGGGCTGGGGTGCCGAGGAAAAGTCCGCGCAACGGCTGTTCGATCTGTACGTGGATGCCGGCGGCAATTTCATCGACACCGCGGACCTCTACACGGAGGGCACGAGCGAGAAATGGCTGGGCAAGTTCGTCGCGGCGCGCGGCCTGCGCGAGCGGCTCGTGATCGCGACCAAGTACGGCTACAACGCCGAGACCGGCAACCCGAACGCGGGCGGCAACCATCGCAAGAACCTGCTGCGCGCGCTGGACGGCTCGCTCAAGCGGCTCGGCACGGACTACATCGACTTGTACTACCTCCACACGTGGGATCGCATCACGCCGGTGGACGAAGTCATGCGCGCAATGGACGACGCCGTGCGCGCTGGCAAGATCCGCTATGTCGGCTTGTCGGATACGCCCGCATGGTTCGCCGGACGCGCGCAGACGCTCGCCGACTGGCGCGGCTTCGAACCGGTCGCGGCCATGCAGCTCGAATACTCGATGATCGAACGCAATGCCGAAAATGAATTTGCCGATCTCGCCGCCAATCTGGGCATGGGGCTCGTGCCGTGGAGTCCGCTCGGCATGGGCGTGCTGTCCGGCAAGTACCGGCCTTCGCAAAGCGGCGCGGCAGCCAGTTTCTCCGGCGACGGCCGCCTCGCCAGCATGGCCAGCGCGCCGCCGCCGGGCTTCGACAAGCTGACTGAGCGCAACTTTCGCATCGTGGCGGAACTGGAGTCCGTCGCCAATCTCGCCGGCCGGCCGATGGCGCAAGTCGCGCTGAACTGGCTGCATCAGAAGCGCGGCGTGTCCAGCATCATCGTCGGCGCGACGCGGTCGGAGCAGTTGCAGGAGTCGCTCGGCTCGCTCGACTTCACGCTGGCGCCGGAACTGATCGCGCGGCTCGACGCCGTGTCGGAACCGGCCCGTCCATTCCCGTACTACATGTTTGCGGACGGTCATCAAGCGCGGATTCACGGGCAGGTCGAAGTGACTGATAAACCGGCTGCGTACTCCGCGTCGGTGAAAATCCCCGTGCCGACAGCGTAGAAATAGCGTCTGACGAATGCCCAGCGTTCGCTGGCGAACGTTAGGTTTTCTTATTCAGGCAAAAAATCTTAAAAAATGTTTTTACCCGTCAACGAGATTCGAGAATGGTTCGTTTACAAAAGATTAGGGGGCCGAATGGCGCGTACTGAACGGAACGGTAATTAACGAACGTTCGGCCACTTAAGAAGAAAATCCTGCCGATGCGGCAGTGCACAAAAATCCACGGCAATTGGATTGATATCGGCCAATATGAATGTGGAGTGCGCAAAAGCGAGGGCGGGTTGCTGAACAGCCCGTGGGACAAAGCTAGGAAGGGAATAGCGGGAAGTATCGGACTGACTGGGACTGGTGAAAGTGAAATCAGCGCATTAGCAGTCAACCGATAAATTCTATTCAAACATTCCGTTCCATTGTTGGGCTGTGCCGTTAAAGCAACACACAACATGTGACCCGCATCAGGCGCTGGTGCAAAACGGGGACCGAGGCCGATAATCGGTTTGTAAAGGAGAAAGATCATGGATGCCAAACCACCGAAAGTTCCGACCCCGGATAAAGTTTTTTGCCCGGATCCGGAACCCGCTGGCGTCGAGTTTCTGGGTGCAGAACTGCCGGAGCATGTTCGCGCCTTTTTCGACGAACAACGCAAGTCGTGCGACTCGAAGTAACAGGGCAGTGGCGCGATGCAGCATCGACGTCCGCGCGTCCGGCGCGCGGCGGTTGTATGCACACGTCTAACCGCTCGTTTTCGGCTCGAGTCGTGACGCGGGGTGAGTCCGTCTGATTCGGACGACGCCTGGCCGTGCGGCCCGGCGTGTGTTTTTGCTCGCCTATTCAAGCGTCCTTCCGAAGATTTCCGCCGGACCGCAGACGCACGTTCGGCGCATCGTCTATTCTTCTGGTTTTTCCCCTGCGGCCGCTCGGCCACTGTCATCTTCCATGAACCGTTCGTACCGCTTCGGCGCGTCATGCGCGCTTGCGCTTTTGGCTGCTCTTGCATTGGCGCCCGCTCCCGCCATCGCGGATGGTGACGATACCGCGCTCACCAATCTGATCGCGCTGGCCTCCCAACGCCTCGCGCTCGCGGAACCCGTGGCGCGCTGGAAATGGGTCAATCACCAGGACATCACCGACACGCCGCGCGAGAACGCCCTCCTCGCCGATGTCGAAAAGCGCGCCGCCGCGGCAAACGTCGACCCCGCGTTCGCCCGTGCTTTCTTTCAGGATCAGATCGACGCCAGCAAGGAGGTGCAAAACGCGCTGTTCGCCACATGGCGCGGCGGCCAGGCGCCGCAAGGACCCGCGCCCGATCTGGCGACCAGCACGAGACCGCAGTTGGACCGACTGACGCAATCGCTCGTGGCCGGCCTTGCACGCGTGCAGCCGTTGCGTGCGGCGCAGGATTGTCCGTCGCGTGTCGCGCAATCGCTGGCTAACTGGAAATCGCTGACTCGCTACGACTCGGCTCATTCGAGCGCGTTGACTCGCGCGCTTGGGCACGTGTGCGAAACGGGCGGTGTGGGCGCGACGGGTTAGTCCGGAGTGGGCGAAGCGCGCGGTTTCAGGCTGAGGTTATTGGCCGCGGTGACGGCGCGCGTGCTTGAACCCGCTTTGAACGGCAGGCTACCGATTGAAAATCAAACGCTGAAAACGAAGCTGCTGAAAGCCGAGCTGGTGAACGCCTTCAGGCAAGACTCGCCAGCGCCGTTCCGCTCGACACGCTCAAGGGCATCACACGCAAACCGCGGGCGAGATGGCTCTGCAAGATGCGATACGTCGACAGCTCGAACGGCCCAGCTGCGCTCGACGCATGCAACTCCGCCGCCTGCGCGAGCGACGCCGCATGGCCCACGTAACACCAACGGTCGACGACATGAAAAGCGCGCGCCTGCGACGCCTCCTCACGTTCCTCGAACACGATCGGCCCCTCGAACGGCCAGGGCGCGTCCGCCGGATCGCTCTTGGCGACACGCGGTAGCCGGTTATGGCCGGGCCGCAACGTCGCGATCCACTGCGCCTCCGCGAGCATGGCGCCCAATTCGCCGCCGGTTGCGCGCCACTCGACGCGCCGCACCTGCTGCGCAAGCCGGATATCCTTGGACGAGCGCCGCTCGCCGGTCAAATGTGAACGCAGCCGCTGGCGCACGCGCACGCTTCGCCCGACATACAGCGGCAAATCCTCTTCTCCATAAAACGCGTAGACGCCGCAACCCGCCGGCGCCGTGTCGAGCAGATCTTCCGTGATGTCGCCCGCTAGCCGGTAGCGCCGCGTAGTGCGCTCGATCTGCGTGCGCAATACGTCGAGCGGCACGAGCCCGTGCAGACGCTGCCAGAACTGCCAGATCAGATCGGCGTCGGCGAGCGCGCGGTGGCGATCGGACGGCACGAGCGCATGACGCTCGACCAAAGCGTCGAGACCGTGACGCTTTTCCGCCGGAAACAGCGCGCGCGACAGGCGCACGGTGCACAGTACGTCCGGATCGAACGCCAGCCCCACCCGGCGAAACTCGCCGCGCAGAAAACCGCGATCGAAACTGGCGTTATGCGCGACGAACAGTTTGCCGTTCAGACGCTCGAAGAGAGCCGGCGCGATCGCGTCGAAGGTCGGCGCGCCCCGCACCATTGCATTCGTGATGCCGGTGAGCTGCTGGATGAATGAGGGAATCGGCTGCTGAGGGTCGACCAGACTGCTCCAGCGCGACACGCCGGCAGGCCCTATTTCGACCACACCGACTTCGGTGATGCGATGCTCGGCAGTCGAGCCGCCAGTGGTTTCAAGGTCAACGAAGACGATCGGACCATCCAGGGCCGGTTCCGGCAAAAACTGTTCAGACATGGAAAAGGAGACTTTGGACGCGTGGCTTTGCGGCAAGTATGCACCAGTTGGCGGCCGAGTACCCGGATAGCATCGCATTACGTCAACTGACTTCAGGCGCAATGTTCCTGTTTTGGCGTGAGCGGCAAGCCTCCCGCAAAGCAGAAATCATTATGTTTTCACGGCGGACACCGGGAAATGACAGAGAAGCCATTCGGGAGATTTTGGCCGGCCGTTCAAAACATTCCGAACCAGATGGTTAAAAGCGATTGCGCGGCCAACAACAATTCGACATAAAAAAGCCCTCGCGTTTTGCAAAGGCTTTCGTTCGTTCTACCGCCCGGCCGAGCGCCGAGTCACGTTGACAGGCTTACAGCGGCTGGATATTCGCCGCCTGCTTGCCCTTCGGGCCGGCCTTGACGTCGAACGAGACGCGCTGGTTTTCCTTCAGCGACTTGAACCCTTCCGCGCGAATCTCCGAAAAGTGTGCGAAGAGATCCTCGCCGCCCGAATCCGACGTGATGAAGCCAAAGCCCTTAGCATCGTTGAACCATTTGACGATACCAGTTTCCATTTTCCAGTTTCCCTCGAGGATTTATCAATATCGGGCATTGCCCTCAGCCGAATATCACGGCCGCGCCACGCAATCAAATCCGGCGGTCGAAATTCAGCATTGCCGTTATACGGGGAATGAAGAATTGTCGTCAAGCGAATTCTGGATATGCGCTTATCACGCTATGCGATAAGCCTGCGCTTCTTGGTTTAAAAATCCCGAGTGCATAGATTCACTTCGATCCGAATAATCAGACCAAGCCAATATTACCCACCTGACTACGGAAATGCGCAATAGCGGGAATATTTTCCGCACGTTGCTGAAAATATGTAACAAAAGATGTTTTCCGTAAGTGTTTGTCCGACTTGCTGCACCGCGTTCACGGCAGGATGATCGAATTCAGTAGTGGTAGCAACGCGCATTAGGGAGATTGCCATGCTGTTCAACCAAATCAGCCGCCTCTTTATCTGGCTGACCCACTCGCACGCAAACACGGCTTCCGAACAATCCGCACCGGTCGCGGACACGCCGTCTATCTTCGAAATCGATCCCATGTGGCACGGAGATCATTGGCAGAACCTGCTGTCGTCCCCCATGGATGCGCGGCGCTACGTGATGGAAGACTGGAGCGTCCCGGTAGCGGACGACCGGAACGAAGTGGACGGCGCAGCGCCTGCCCACTGACCGCGTCGTCAATCGGCGGAACACAGGCGAAAAAAAAGCGCGACTGGGAAGTCGCGCCGACAAAGGTTTGGAGATCTTTTTCGTCAACGAAAAAGTCCGCTTCGGAAAGCAGAAATTTCAGTATACCGGCTCGACTCCATTTCTATTATTCACATAAACAACAATCATCTATTTCAGTAACAACAACAATCTCATTTTACGTTTTATTACGTTGTTTTTTTGCATCGATTAGTGTCGCGAATCAGCAACGCAACTCCCTCCTCGCATCGCTCCCCTCTCTTGAAAATCGCTGGAAGCCTTTATTTATAAGGCTTAACCGGCATTCACATATCGTTTCCGAACGCGTAATACTTTATTGCGGAAATCGGAACGTCCATTGCGCGAAGTGTCTCTCTACACTCTGCCTAACCGGAAACCAGCGCGATTTTGTTGAGCGCGCAACTCACTCGGATTACGCCTCTCGCAGCGCCCGCGTGAAAGGTCTCCCTAAGCCTGGGTTCAACGCCCACTCTCGCTCTCGGAGTTACAAGATGAAAAAGACACTCATGGTCGCCGCCCTCACGGGCGTCTTCGCAACGGCCGCGCATGCGCAAAGCAGCGTGACGTTGTACGGCTTGATCGACGCCGGCATCACCTATACCAATAACCAGCACGGTCACAGCAACTGGCAGGAAACGAGCGGTTCGGTGAACGGCAGCCGCTGGGGCCTGCGTGGATCTGAAGATCTGGGCGGTGGTCTCAAGGCCATATTCACGTTGGAAAACGGCTTCGGCATCAATGACGGCACGCTCAAGCAAGGCGGCCGCGAATTCGGCCGTCAAGCCTTCGTGGGTTTGACGAGCGATCAGTTCGGCGCCGTCACCTTGGGCCGTCAATACGACAGCATGGTCGACTACGTCGCCCCGCTGGCATTGACCGGCACGCAATACGGCGGCACGCAGTTCGCGCATCCGTTCGACAACGACAACCTGAACAACTCGTTCCGCGTCAACAACTCGGTCAAGTACCAGAGCGCCAACTACGGCGGCTTCAAGTTCGGCGCGTTGTATGGCTTCTCGAACCAGGCCGACGGCTTCGCGAACAACCGCGCTTATAGCGCGGGTGCGTCGTACAACTGGGGTGGCCTGAACGTCGCCGCCGCTTACCTGCAACTGAACAGCAACGGCGCGACCGGCGCGGCTGCTGCATTCAATTCGGGTGGCGCGGTGTCGAGCGACAACACGTTCTTCGCGGGCCGCCAGCAAACGTGGGGCGCGGGTGCTAACTACGCGTTCGGCCCGGCAACAGTCGGCCTCGTGTATTCGCAAACGAACCTGTCGAGCCTGGCCGGTATCGGCGCTGGCGCATCGGGTCAAACCAACGGCATCGCCTTCGGCAACAACAGCGCTCACTTCCAGAACTTTGAAGCGAACGCTCGCTATGCGCTGACGCCGGCGGTCAGCATTGCCGGTTCGTACACGTACACCCGCGCGAGCCTGGCTGGCACGCGTCCGCACTGGAACCAGTTCAACCTGCAAACCGCGTACGCGCTGTCCAAGCGTACCGACGTGTACCTGCAAGGCGAGTATCAGCAAGTCAACGAAAACGCAGTCGTGGATGCCGATATCAACGGTCTGGCCGCTTCGGGCAACAACAAGCAAGTCGCTGTGACCGCAGGTCTGCGTCACCGCTTCTAAAGCTGCGGGTTACACCCGTGGTCTCGAAGGCGCCGTTCGCGGCGCCTTTTTTTGTGCCTTTTTATGCCTAAGGCGGGAGATGATCGGCGAGAACGAGACGAAGCCTGTCCGCCGTGACTTAACCACCCGTATTAGGCGGCGGATATTTGACGTCGAGTATGTCAATCGGCTGCTGGCCGGCCGGTGTGTACAACGTGACCGTATCGCCGACTTTCGCCTTGAGCAGCGCGCGCGCAATCGGCGAGATCCAGCTCACGTGGCCGATATCCAGATCGACCTCGTCGATGCCGACGATCGTCACGATATGCTCTTCGCCGTCCTCCGTCGCATACTCCACAGCCGCGCCGAAGAAAACCTGGTCGACATTCTCTTGCTTGCTGCTGTCGACGACTTCAGCGAGATCCAGCCGTTTGGTCAGAAAACGGATGCGCCGATCGATTTCGCGCAACCGGCGCTTGCCATAGATGTAATCGCCATTCTCGGAGCGATCGCCGTTCGAGGCCGCCCACGACACCAGTTTGACCACTTCCGGCCGATCGACGTCGATCAGATGCAGTAGTTCATCGCGCATGCGCCGGTAGCCGGCGGGCGTGATGTAGTTTTTCGTACCAGCGGGAACGTCCGGCTGGGCGACGTCGAGATCGTCGTCATTCTCTTCGCTCGACTCTTTGACAAAGGCCTTGTTCATGATGATCCGGTAACTGCAGCAAACGACTGCCTATCAAGGGTACACGATCACGACTATGAGACAAATCGCAGTTACATGCTTCCCTTTTTCGAAACCTTTGCTATAATCTCGTTTCTGCGTGCGGCTGTAGCTCAGTTGGATAGAGTACTTGGCTACGAACCAAGGGGTCGTGGGTTCGAATCCTGCCAGCCGCACCACTTATTCGAGGGCCTCCCTCTGGGGAGGCCCTTACGTTTTGCCCCAGTTTCAGTGCAGTAAGCATCACCGTTTAGCGTGCGGCTGTAGCTCAGTTGGATAGAGTACTTGGCTACGAACCAAGGGGTCGTGGGTTCGAATCCTGCCAGCCGCACCACCTATAAAGGGCCTTCCGATCGGAAGGCCCTTTGTTTTTGTCCGTCGGTTCCGGCCTCGCTTGGGTTCCGCTGCACCCGAAGGCCTTGGCGGCAACCAAACACGCTCCTTTATCGCGGCGCCGACTGAATATCTCCGATTTGCCCATCCGGGTTCGGCACATCGCCGAACGAAGCCGCCATCGCCTGCTCGCCGCCAATTTCCCGCTCACCGATTGGTTGCGCCCGATCGCCGGCCAGCGCCTGTGCTTCATGCAGCACATTCTCCACGGTTTCGCCATAACGGCTCTCGACGAACGCCCGCAGCAGCGCGATCCGCAGCGAGTCGCCCCGCCCTTCCACGGTTCGGTGGCCGCCTTCGAATTCCGCGATGCAGTGAGCCGCGCCCTGGTGGCTGCGCTCACGCACTTCGAGCCGCTGCGCGCGCTCCAGCACGGCCGCCGCAGCCTCCCATGACGCAGACGGCGTAAAACGGCCATCCCAGGGACGTCCGCGGTCGTTGCCGCGAACCGCCACGGTTTCGCCGCTGTCGGTGAAGTAGATTTCGCGCACGAAGTCGTGCAGGCTGCGGGCGACCCAGTAATCGAGTGCCAGGCCGTTGAGGTCGGATACGTTCACGAACATTCTCCCTGAGTTTCAGATGAGACTACGCGCGTAGCCGGTGCGTTCAGATTTGAAGAGGGAAATGAAGCGCCCTGAGGCCACCCCAAGGCGTCAAACGAAAGGTCAGTAATCCGCTCGCTCGCGGTCGATGCGCATTCCGCCGTCGTGACGGTGATGGCCTTCCTCGCTCGGCCGCTCGCGCGCGATGCGCATGACGTCCGGGTTCGTGCGCACCCGGCGCATGACGTTGGCCAGATGGACACGATCGCTGACCTGGATCACGAAGCGCAACACCGTGGATTCCTGCGACAGGTCTTCGTCCATTGCAATGTGGACGATGTTGGCATCCGCCGAGGTGATATCCGCCGCCACGCGGGCGAACACGCCCTTGGTGTTCTTGACCAGCACCTTCACGGCGACGTCGAACAGACGCCCCGGTTGCGGTGCCCAGGCGACGTCGATCCAGCGGCCCGGATCGCGCCGGTGGATTCGTTGCGCGACGCGGCAATCCGTGGTGTGGATCGCCATGCCGAGGCCGATGCCGATATAGCCCATGATGTCGTCGCCCGGAATCGGACGGCAGCACGCGGACAGTTGCACCGACATGCCCTCGGTGCCGGTAATGACGACCGGCGGCGCATGCGGCAAATCGGAGTGGGAGCGCGAGCCGTCGTCGTCGGCGTCGCGGCCGCTCATCAGCACTTCGATGCGCTTGGCCATGACTGCCGCGACACGCCGGCCGAGACCGATGTCCGCGAAAATTTCCTGACGGTTCTTGTTGCCCGTCCATTGCACGAGCTTTTCCCACGCTTCCGGCGTCACATCCGAAAGCGCCAGCCCATAACCCTTCAACGCCTGGTCGACCAGACGCTCGCCGAGTTGAACGGACTCGTTCAGCCGCATCGTCTTCAGATAATGGCGGATCGCCGAGCGCGCCTTGCCGGTACGGACAAAACCGAGCCACGCCGGATTCGGCTTCGAATACGGCGCAGTGATGACTTCGACGATGTCGCCGCTCTTCAACTCGGTGCGCAGCGGCAACAGTTCGTTGTTGATCTTCACCGCGACGCACTGGTTGCCCAGGTCGCTGTGGATCGAATACGCGAAGTCGAGCGCCGTGGCGCCGCGCGGCAGCGCCATGATCTTCGACTTGGGCGTAAACACGTAGACCGCGTCCGGGAACAGGTCGATCTTGACGTGTTCGAGGAATTCGCTCGAGTCGCCCGCTTCGCTCTGAATATCGAGCAGCGACTTGAGCCACTGATGCGCGCGCTTCTGCACGTCGTTCAGGTCCGCGCCGCCGTTCTTGTACAGCCAGTGCGCGGCCACGCCCGCTTCGGCGATCTCGTGCATCTTGCGCGTGCGCACCTGAAACTCGATCGGTGCGCCGAACGGGCCGACCAGCGTGGTGTGCAGCGACTGATAGCCGTTCACCTTCGGGATCGCGATGTAATCCTTGAACTTGCCCGGCACGGGCTTGTACAGCGCATGCAGGGCGCCGATGCAGGTATAGCACTCCAACGCGCTGTCCACCACGACGCGGAACCCGTACACATCGAGCACTTGCGAGAACGACAACTGCTTGTCGCGCATCTTCTTGTAGATACTGAAGATGGTTTTCTCGCGGCCGGTGACTTCGGCGTCGAGCTTCGCGTCGGCAATTGCGCGCTGCACCGATTCGAGAATCTTGCCGACCACTTCGCGCCGATTGCCGCGCGCCGCCTTGACGGCTTTTTCGAGCGTGGCGTAACGATGCGGGTTGAAGTTCGCGAAGCTCAGGTCCTGCAGCTCGCGATAAGTATTGTTCAGGCCGAGCCGGTGAGCGATCGGCGCGTAGATATCCAGCGTCTCGCGCGCCACGCGGCGGCGCTTTTCCGGCGGCACCGCGCCCAGCGTGCGCATGTTGTGCAGCCGGTCCGCGAGCTTGACCAGAATCACGCGGACGTCGCGCGCCATCGCGAGCAGCATTTTGCGGAAGTTTTCCGCCTGCGCTTCCTCGCGATTGCGAAACTCCATCTTGTCCAACTTCGACAAGCCGTCGACCAGTTCCGCGACCTTCGCGCCGAAACGCTCGGCGAGTTCGGCCTTGGTCACGCCCTGGTCTTCCATCACGTCGTGCAGCAGCGCCGCCATGAGCGCCTGGGCGTCGAGGTTCCAGCCGGCGCAGATTTCCGCGACGGCGACAGGATGCGTGATATACGGCTCGCCGCTCTGGCGGTACTGGCCGAGGTGGGCTTCGTCGCTGAAATGGAAGGCCGACTTGATGTCCTTGATCTCTTCCGGCTGCAGATAGCCGGACAAGGCGGACGTCAGTTTGGCAATGGAGACGACGTCATGCCGGCGCGGTTGCTCCGGCGTGGCGGTCGGCCCGAACAAATGGCGAAACGACTGTTCGAGGACCGCGTCGATATACTTCCGTGCAGACGAGGGCGAGTCAGCGTCGTGTTCCACTTCCGTGGCGGTGGGCGGGGTAGCACTCATGTTCGCCTCCGTAACGGTTAGGGTTGGACGCCGGTCTGCACGTTGATGCACTTACGTGCGGCAAAGGTGTTGCAAAAGCGTGTCGCAAACAGGTATGGCAAACGCGTAATCGAAACCGGAGCAGTGCGCCTTACTTAAACAGGCACCTTCTTCAGCATTTCGACGCCAACCTGGCCGGCTGCGATTTCGCGCAGTGCGACGACAGTGGGCTTGTCGCGGCTTTCGATCTTCGGCGTGTGGCCTTGAGCGAGCTGACGCGCGCGATAGGTTGCGGCAAGCGCGAGTTCGAAACGGTTCGGGATCTGTTTGAGGCAGTCTTCGACGGTAATGCGGGCCATGTTGGGTTCCTTCTCAGTATGTTGCTTATTCTACCTTATGTGCTCGGTACACCGCCGCGCTTAAGCGTGTGGCAGGTGAATGCCGAGCTGCACGAAAAGCTGCGTGTGGCGCGCGTATTGCGAGGCGAAGCGCGAACGCGTCGCGGCCACCAGGCATTGCAGTTCGCTGAGCGCGCGTTCGAACTTCTCGTTGATCACCACATACTCCGCTTCCGCCGCGTGCGCCATCTCGCTGCCGGCCGCGAGCAGCCGGCGTGTGATCACGTTCGGCTCGTCCTGGCCGCGCTTCTTCAGACGCTCTTCGAGCGCTTCCAGCGACGGCGGCAAAATGAAAATTTCCACCGCGTTGTGAAACTGCTTTTTCACCTGCTGCGCACCCTGCCAGTCGATTTCGAGCAGCACGTCATGGCCGCTTTTCATCTGGTCCTCGATCCACACGCGCGAGGTGCCGTAGTAGTTGCCGTGCACTTCCGCGCTTTCCAGAAACTCGCCGGCATCGTGACGCTTCATGAAATCGTCGACGGTGGTGAAGTGGTAGTGCTCGCCGTCCTGCTCCTTCGGACGCGGCGGACGCGTCGTGTACGAGATCGACAGGCGGATCGCGTCGTCGCCGGCGAGCAGCGCGTTCACGAGCGTCGACTTGCCCGCGCCCGAAGGCGCGACGACCATGAACAGGTTGCCGGGGTAAGCACCGGCGTACGGATTGCGCGGCGTTTCGCGTGTGTGGTGATGATCGGTCATGTCGGTGGCGCTCCAGCCTTATTCCAGATTCTGTACTTGCTCGCGCATCTGTTCGATGAGCAGCTTCAGGGTCATCGACGAATCCGCCAGTTCCTTCGCGGCGGCCTTCGAACCGAGCGTGTTCGCTTCGCGGTTGAGCTCCTGCATCATGAAGTCGAGGCGCTTGCCGACCTTGCCGCCCTTCTGGATCACGTGACGCGTTTCGTTCAGGTGAGCCGTGAGACGCGACAATTCTTCGGCGATATCGATACGAATGCCGTACATCGTCACTTCCTGGCGAATCCGCTCGTTGATCTCTTCACGCGAGACGATCGTCGCGGCGGTATCCGGCGCGGCGATGCCGAGCGCTTCCTGCAAGCGTTCGACAATCTTCTGTTGATGCTTGGCGATCAGTTCCGGCACGAGCGGCGTGATCTTCGTGACGATCGTTTCCATTTCGGTGACGTTGGCGATCAGCATGGTCGCCAGTTGCGCGCCTTCGCGGGCGCGCACGTCGATCAGGTCCGTGATGGCCTGCTTGCCGCAGGCGAGCACGGCGTCGCGTAGCACTTCAGGCGCTACGCCGCTTTCGGCCAGAATGCCCGGCCAGCGCAGAATCTCGCCCGTGCGCAGCCGCTCTGCTTCCGGAAACGTCGAGAGCACGGTGCGTTCGAGCAGCGCGAGTTGCGTGAGCGCGTCGTGGTTGATCGAACCCGCGTTGGCGGACTGTTCGCTGCGTTGCAGGTTGATGCGGATATCGACCTTGCCGCGCGACAGCTTGTTCATCAGCATCTCGCGCAACGTGGGTTCGCACACGCGCACGTCTTCCGGCATGCGGAAGTTCAGATCGAGAAAGCGCGAGTTCACGGTGCGCAGTTCGACCGATACGCTCACGCCACCTGTGCCCGAGGCCGCGACGAGTTCGCGCGTGGCGCTCGCATAGCCAGTCATGCTGTAGATCATCGTATTTCTCGCGATTGTGGCCATGCGCTCGACGATGGCCTGAGAGTCGAATCGCCCGGCGTGTACGAGACGCGGGGCGGGGAAACGGCATTATCCCATTTTTGGCGGAAAGGCCGCCCCGCGATGGCGCCCCTTGAAGAGCCAACGCACATGCGGGCAGCCGCCCCGGCCGATCGGCTGTAAAATCGCGCTTTCCCTCCTGCTTTTCTTCCTGACCGATCCCAACATGACCAACGACACCCAACGCCCCAGCGGCCGCAAGGCCAATCAGCTGCGCGACGTGCGCATCACGCGCCACTACACGAAGCACGCGGAGGGCTCGGTGCTGGTCGAATTCGGCGATACGAAAGTGATCTGCACCGCGAGCATTGCCGAGAGCGTGCCGTCGTTTCTGCGCGACCGAGGCCAGGGCTGGCTCACCGCCGAATACGGCATGTTGCCGCGCGCCACGCACACGCGCAGCGACCGCGAAGCCGCACGCGGCAAACAGACCGGCCGCACCCAGGAAATCCAGCGGCTGATCGGCCGCGCGCTGCGCTCGGTGTTCGATCTGGAGAAGCTCGGCGCGCGCACGCTGCATATCGATTGCGACGTGATCCAGGCCGACGGCGGCACGCGCACGGCCAGCATCACCGGCGCGTTCGTGGCGGCACACGATGCGGTGGCCAAACTGCTGGCCACGGGCCGCATCGAAAGCTCGCCGATTGCTGATTATGTCGCGGCGATTTCGGTGGGCGTGTACGACGGCCTGCCGGTGCTGGATCTCGACTACGACGAAGACTCGCAATGCGACACCGATATGAACGTCGTGATGACGGGCGCGGGCGGGTTCGTTGAAATTCAGGGCACCGCTGAAGGTGTGGCCTTCTCGCGCGACGAAATGAACGCGCTGCTGGATCTGGCCAGCGACGGCATCAATACGCTGATCGCGAAGCAGAAAGCAGCGCTGGAGCAAAAAGGGTGAATGAAGTGAGTCAAAACAATGGCGCGGCCGTGTCCGCTTCGCCGTTGACGAGAGTCGTGCTGGCGTCGAACAACGCCGGCAAGCTGCGCGAGTTCGCGGCGTTGCTCGGCGCGGCCGGCATCGAACTGATTCCGCAAGGCGAGTTGAACGTGCCGGAAGCCGAAGAGCCGCATCCGACCTTCGTCGAGAACGCGCTGACCAAGGCGCGCCATGCGTCGAAACTGACCGGCCTGCCCGCGCTCGCCGACGACTCGGGCCTTTGTGTGCGCGCGCTGCGCGGCGCGCCGGGCGTCTATTCGGCGCGGTACGCGCAACTTGCCGGCGGCGAAAAGAGCGACGCGGCGAATAACGCGCGCCTCGTCTCGGCGTTGCAAGGCGAGACCGATCGCCGCGCCTACTATTTCTGCGTGCTGGCTTTGGTGCGTCACGCGGACGATCCCGAGCCGCTGATCGCCGAAGGCCGCTGGCATGGCGAAATGCTGGACGCACCGCGCGGCGCACATGGATTCGGCTACGACCCGTACTTCTTCCTGCCGTCGCTGAATGCGAGCGCCGCCGAACTCGAACCGGCGGTGAAGAACGCCAGCAGCCATCGCGCGATTGCGTTGCGGCAACTGCTCGCGCGTCTGACGGAGGAAGCGTGATTCCGATCAAACCGGCGCCCGCCGATATCGGCAACGGCGTCATCAAGGCCTTCACGTCGCCGGGCAGCATCCGGCTGACGTCGCTACCGCCGCTGGCGTTGTACGTGCATTTTCCGTGGTGCGTGCGCAAGTGTCCGTATTGCGATTTCAACTCGCACGAGTGGAAAGGCGACACGTTCCCCGAGAACGAATATCTCGACGCGTTGCGCGCCGATCTCGAGATGGCGCTGCCGCTGGTCTGGGGCCGCCAGGTGCATACGGTGTTCATCGGCGGCGGCACGCCCAGCCTCCTTTCGGCGGCCGGGCTCGACCGCATGCTGTCCGATGTGCGCGCGCTGCTACCGCTCGACGCCGACGCGGAGATCACGCTCGAAGCCAATCCCGGCACCTTCGAAGCCGCCAAGTTCGCGCAGTTTCGCGCGAGCGGCGTGAACCGGCTCTCGGTGGGCATCCAGAGTTTTAACGAGGCTCATCTGAAGGCGCTCGGCCGCATTCACGACTCGGCGCAAGCGCGCCATGCCGTCGATGTGGCTG
This sequence comes from Paraburkholderia sp. RL17-373-BIF-A, assembly GCF_046030175.1. Taxonomy (NCBI): domain Bacteria; kingdom Pseudomonadati; phylum Pseudomonadota; class Betaproteobacteria; order Burkholderiales; family Burkholderiaceae; genus Paraburkholderia; species Paraburkholderia sp. RL17-373-BIF-A. The sequence goes on along the minus strand of NZ_JARESO010000018.1, from coordinate 155,046 downwards.
CGACCACGTTTGATAACTTCAATCTCGACCTGATGTTCGCGCTGCCGGGGCAGACGCTCGCCGAATGCCAGGCCGATGTCGAGACTGCGTTGTCGTTCGCGCCGCCTCATTTGTCGCTGTATCACCTGACGCTCGAACCGAACACGCTGTTCGCGAAGTTTCCGCCCGCCCTGCCCGACGACGATGCATCCGCCGACATGCAGGACTGGATTCACGAGCGCACCTCCGCTGCCGGTTACGAGCGCTATGAGGTGTCGGCGTATGCGCAGCCGCATCGGCAGAGCAAGCACAATCTGAACTACTGGCGCTTCGGCGACTATCTCGGCATCGGCGCGGGCGCGCATACGAAGCTGTCGTTTCCGAATCGCGTGCTGCGGCAGGCGCGCTACAAGCATCCGACCACCTTCATCGAGCAGGCGAAGGCCGGCACGGCGGTGCAGGAAGAGCACGAAGTCGGGCCGCGCGATCTGCCGTTCGAGTTCATGCTGAACGCGCTGCGGCTGGTGGAAGGGTTTCCGGTGCATCGGTTTATCGAGCGGACGGGGATGTCGATGACGTCGATCGAACCGGCCTTGCAGGAAGCCGAACGGCGCAAGCTGATCACGCGCGACCACGAAAAGATTGCACCGACGCCGCTCGGCCAGGCGTTCCTGAACGATTTGCAAGAGCTGTTTCTGAAAGATCCGCAGTGATTGCGGATCGACCGGGTGCCGCAGCGAGGTTTTTTCAGGTTACAATTTATGGCTTGGAGGTGTGGCCGAGTGGTTTAAGGCACCGGTCTTGAAAACCGGCGAAGGAGCAATCTTTCCGTGAGTTCGAATCTCACCGCCTCCGCCAGGATTAACATTCAGAAGTTTCCGGAAAGTCCCGCAAAGCCAAGACGTATAAGGCTTTGCGGCGATTCGATACCTCCACAAGCATCCAAGAAAAGTCGTAAAATTCCGCAATTTCCCGGGTACTTTTTCGGGTACTTTTTGACGCGGGTTTGACGACGATGCCTGAGAGCCTTCTACGCGATTTGCAATGCCGCTCAGCTAAGCCACGTGCCAGCACGTATCGTCTCAACGACGGTGGCGGCCTTGCTTTGCAAGTCAAGCCCACCGGATTGAAGTACTGGCAGTTTCGATACACGAAGCCTGACGGTCGGGAAGGACTGGTTCAGATCGGCCCGTATCCGCGCGTCACACTAGAGCAAGCGCGTGGGGCTCGCAATGAACACCGCGCGGCTGTTTCGCGTGGCGACGATCCTGCCACGCTACGAAAGCAGGAGAAGGTTCGTCGCGAGGTCGAAGCGGCCCGATCCCTGACATTCAAACAATGCGCAGAGGCATACATTAAAGCCCGTCGAGCCGAGTGGGCAAATCCAAAGCACACCCAGCAGTGGGAGAACACGCTTGCGACGTATGCGTATCCGTTCATTGGCACACTTCGGCCGGCCGACGTTGACACTGACCTGGTCATGCGAGTCCTGCAACCGATCTGGCTCACGAAGAATGAGACCGCATCGCGCCTGCGCGGCCGGATTGAGAACATCATGGACTGGGCCAAGGTGAGCGGCCTGCGTACCGGCGAGAATCCAGCTCGCTGGAACGGTCACTTGGATCAGTTGCTGGCCTCGCCGTCGAAGGTACAGAAAGACGGCCACCACGCCGCGCTTCCCTACGCCGAGATCGGCCCATTCTTCCGCGAACTGCGGGTCTACCGACCCGCAACCGCCTGTCGAATCACCGTGACGAATGTCCGTAAGAGGGCTTGAAATTGGACACTCGATCGACGGCAAGTATTCCCCGTTGTCTGGACCCGGCAATCCGACGCGCCTTAGTCGCTCAAAGCGGGCAAGCGGCACGACGGAACAGGCGCGACCAAATTTGCGACCCGAACCTGCGGCGAGCAGTGGATGGGGCGCTCTCTGTCGGGCGGCTCGCCTTTCAGGCGCCCCGCAATGCGTCGATCTCTGCGCGAAGCGCTGCAACTACGCCAGTCCAATCGCCTCGCGTCGTTTGTCGAAACAACCGCGCCTTTGGGTACCACGGACTATCGCTTCGGTCGAGTTGCCATCTCCAGTCCGGCATGAACGGCAGAGCAATCCATACGGGTTTCCCAAGCGCCCCCGCCAAATGCGCCACAGCTGTGTCGACGCTGACGACGAGGTCGAGGCGAGCGATCAGCGCAGCAGTCTCAGCGAACGTGGTGAGCCGCCCGGAAACATCGCGCAGCACCCCGCGCTGCTCAAGTTCCGCGAGGCACGCGCGATCACTGTCGCGTACATCCGGTTGCAACGCGAAGAAATCCGCGTCCGCATCGAACACCGGCTTCAGTTGCTCAAGCGAAATGGACCGATTGTGATCATTCAGATGCGTACGGCTTCCCGACCACACGATCCCAATGCTCGGCCGTCGAATGGAGCCTGTAAAAAAATCGTCCCATTGAGGGACAAGCGCACCGTCTGCCTGCACATATGCACCGGATAGCGCGAGATCGGGTGCACGAACCTTGAGCGCAAACGGCAGACTCAGGGTTGGAATGTGATAGTCGAAATGTGGCACTTGCCCTGTCTCACCGATGACTTCGGCCGCACCCCGATAATTTTGGAGGAGCGGCAACAGGGCATCCTGAACACGCAACACGACGTGAGCGCCAGCTGCACTGAGCCGATCCACAAAACGCACGAATTGCAGCGTGTCGCCGAACCCCTGCTCATGATGAACGAGCACTGTCCTGCCGTCTATCGGTTGGGTGCCAGTCCATAGGGTGTTCTGCGAAAAACCGTGGCTGCAGGTGCCATCGCGCCAACGCCATTCGTATTCGCGCCAGCCGTGTTCGAATTCGCCGAGCAGCAAATTCGTCTGAGCTCGATTGGTGCGCGCGCCGGCGTCGTTCGGATCGATCGAAAGCGCCTTCTTGAATTGAAGCAATGCCTCATCAAAGCGCCGGAGATCTCGCAACGCGACCCCGAGATTAACGTATGCGCGTACGAAACGCGGCTTGAGCGTGATCGCCTGCCGGTAGGCATCCAGTTCGTCCTCATAGCGTGCCATCGTACCGAGCAGCGTTCCACGGTTGTAATGCGCTTCGGCTGATTGTGGCTGGATCTTGCACAGATGCACCAACAGCTCAAGCGCCCGCTGCGATTCGCCAAGCTGTATCAGCGACATTGCGACACCGTACAACGAGGCGGCATGGTTCGGAAACTGGGTCAGGCAGCGCTCGAACAGCGCTATCGCAGCATCGTGACGCTGCGCCAACTGACACACCTGCGCGGCGAAGTTCAGTTGATCCATAGACATTGACATGTGCGCCGATGCCTGCATCAGGTACTCCGCTGCGCATGCATGATCGCCCTGGTTGGCGGCGATATAACCGAGACCTGCAAGAGCTTCGCCGTGGTCGGGGACGCTCGCCAGAATGCCGAGCAGCAGACCTGCGGCATCGTCGAGCCGACCGGCCATGAGGTTCTCCTGCGCGGCGGCGAGAGCGTGTTCAATATCGTGATTCATGGCGCTGGAGGCTGGAGCAAAGTGCGATCTGTCGCGGGATTCGAAACGACTCATTGTACGGGACCGCGTATAGCGAGTCTCCAGAGCGAAGCGATGGCAGCGTCGGTTACCTGCATATGCAAACACCAAAGTGTTCCCGCCAGCGTCGAGCTGTTTAATCAGCGGTTTCGATTGCTACGCAAGATAGGTAAGCCTCAGCGGCCGTCTTAAGCTGAATCGGAAACGGACGGTCGTAGATTAAGTTTCGGTGGCTGGTTCTGGCCGATCTGTGTCTCATGGCCTCGAGCACTAGCGGCCGATCTGAGGTGGGCAACGCCGCTGGCGCACTAGATTAGCTCGGCGATGCGAACGATAATAAAGGCTGCTGGCACGAGCGCCACCTGTGCGCACAACGTTCCTAAGACACGCGCGCCCGCGAGAGTTGTAATAGCCCGCCTGAAGTTGTTTTCCGAAACTCGACCTTCGATAACGTCGTCGGTCATCACCGACACCTGCGGGTCGATGACGACCGCCAATACCACCGTCGCGAAGCCGTTGATAACCGACGACAGATTCGCACATGTAACGCGCAAATCCGGCTTTAGGTAACCAGCGTAAAGCGACGCAAAAACGCCGACCGTCCATATCGCCATCGCAAAAACGTTCAGCCCTATAACTTTCCAGGAAACGCCGGCGCCAGTCGTCAGTTGGGTGACGTTCTGGCGCGACGGAAACCGCGCTCCATCGCGGATGTAGTTGACGCCGCCGCGACTGAAGATATGCAGCAGCAGACGAGGAACGGAGCGGTTGGCCTGAAAGTGATCGACCGCTTGGCTGAAGTAACGTTGGAACGTCGGGATCAGAAACGCCCCGACGATGCTCGCCACAGTGGCGGTTAGCAGGAAAAGGCGAAAGTCACCGAGCAAACCACTCTCGGTGTGCCGCGCAATATCAAGCTCGACCCGCTTCGCTATGAATGGCCCCTGAAACGAATTTGCCGTGCGTGAAACGAGGGCGATGATCCCAAAAAGAGAAAACGACACGGCGATACGTCGTGTGCGTACACCTGCGATTCGCACGGCGTAAGCCAGTGTCGCGATGACATGAATGACGAATGTCAGGGTGCAAATGATCCAAAGCTGAGTGTCCATGTTGTGACGGCGAGTTTTGGCACGAACGTAGTCTACCGGAGGACCTGCTCGCCCCGAGCCACCTAAAAGGCAGGGATTGTCGATGATCCAGCCAGTATTGGCGGACGACCGGTTCTGGCCGAATCCGGAAGTCCGGCCACTGCAAGCGACCGCCGATCGCACCGCTTCGTCGAACCTCCGTAGCCGGGTCGCACTGGCACATTCTCCGTTCGGCGCTGCCAGCCCCAGACAGGATGGTTAGGAGCCGCTCCCAGTCCCACCGCGGCAAGTCGCTGTCAGACTAGCGATAGTTAATCAAGTTGATGATGTCATTGAGGAACCAGGGCAGAATCAATTGCGTGTCGGGATAGCTGACACCGACGCTGAGCCTCGGGGGCTTTGACGCGGAGTAACCGGGCGTCGCACCGTCGGCAGTGTGCAGAATGTACGTGTCCGTGTCGGACGGCTGGGCGGTCTGATTGTTCGGGGGCGACCATCTCCAGGCGCAGCCGGTGGTGAGCACGATGAGGGCTGCTGCGAAGCATAAGGGCTTCATGATGGTGTGAAAGTCCAGCAACGTTACTTTGACAATAACGTTGATGAAGAATTCGTTCCGGCACGTGGCTGGCTTCTGTCGAACGCAGGAGGCGCAGTCCGACCCTTCAGAGACATTAGGCCCGAGCGATTCGAATGTCCGCCATCTCAAAGGAGACGCACGCGAGAAAATGAAGGGCCAACGTCTCGCGGCGCCGATCGTGCCTGCCTGTTATCACGGTATCGGTGACAACGCGTCAATGATGCGGCACTCCGCCACTGCCCCGCAGCTGCACTGGTCGATCAGACTATCGAGTTCTGCCTTTAGCGCCTTCAGATCGCAAATCTTGCGTTCGATTTCGGCACGGTGCGCGGATGCGATCGCATCAATTCGGCCGCGGTCATCCGCGAGCTGCAGCAGTTCGCGCACCTGTTCGAGCGAAAAACCCAGATCACGTGCACGGCGAATGAAGCTCAGAGGCCTCAGGTGTGCTTCCGAATATGCGCGGTAATTGGCTTCCGTCCTTGCCGGCGCGGGCAGCAACCCGGTCTCTTCGTAGAACCGGAAGGTCTCGACCTTCGTGCCCGTGGCGCGGGCGAGCTGGCCGATCGTAAGGTTGGCGTCATCCATACGCAATTGGTAATGTGGCGGTCACGCGCGGTGAATAGACTCCCGGTTCTTCTAATGCATCGAATAGACCGGGGGTTTGAAGCGCATGCGCTCACACAGGAAATGTTTGAAGCTGCACGCAACGCTCATCTTGAGCGTGCTGCTGGTTGCCGCGTGCGGCGGCGGAAGCGACGGCAATCACAGCGCCACCAATGCTTCGGCGCCGCCGCCACCGCCACCGCCGGATCCGACCTTTGTCGATAACGCGCCCATTCCCGACGTCCCTGCATTCGTCGACAACATCGCGACGAATCAGCGCGGCGACGCACGCTTCGCAGCGTTGAACACGAATGCGGGTGTGCGCCTCGTGTCGCGGTTCCTCGACATCTGGTCGCCATTGACCGAAATTGTCGATGCGGGCGTATCCGCTCCGGCGGTCGGTTCGTTTCCGGCGATCGTCCCATCGACGTGGACGGGTTTGCCGAACGACGGGACCCCAGGCGGCACGGTGCTCAACGCGGCCGTGCACAACGCCAACATCCAGTTCGCGATTGGTGAAACCACGAATCGCACGCAAGCTCAGGCCGATGCCGCCTATTTCGACGACCGCCGCGGCAAGGGCTTTAGCGTGACCGACGGCATGGGGCCGCTCACCGATGCATGGCGCGCCGCGGCCCAGCAAACGACGACGATCACGAGCATTCCCGCGAATGCGACGACCGTGCTCTTTAACGACACGGGGAACAATATCGGCGTGGGCGGCACCGCGAATCCGACATTCGGGCACGTCGTGGATCTGCTCTCCGCAATGGGCAACAACGCGTCGACGGAACCGGGCAAGCGCTTCTACAAGTACGCGCGACCGTACCGCTGGAGCTCGAACGTGATCGTCGATCCAACGCTCGTGCCGGCCGAGAGCGCGGACCCGACGACGGACGGCGGCTATATCAGCGGCCATGAAGCCGAAGCGATGCGCGATGCGCTGACGATGGCCTACTGTTTGCCCGAGCGCGGCACGGAGATGATCTCGCGCGGTCTCGAACTCGGCGAGAACCGCATTCTTGCCGGCATGCACTCGCCGCTCGACGTGATGGCCGGACGCATGTTCGCGATCGCGGCGACGGTGGCGAACCTGAACAATCCGGCGAATGCGACGCTGAAGACCGAGGCATTCCAGCAGGCGCATACCGCGCTCGAAGCCGCGACGAACACCAAGCCCGCCGCGTTCTTCGCACTCGCGCATTCGGGCACGCTTGCCACCGATCGATTTGCGGACTTCGCGACCAACAAGGCAAACGACATCAGGCGCATGACGTTCGGCTTCACGCAGATCGAATCGACCAATGCGCCACCCACCGTTCCTAAAGGTGCCGAAGTGCTGCTCGAAACGCGCTTTCCGTATCTGAGCGCAGACCAGCGCCGGGTCGTGATCAAGACGACCGAGTTTCCTTCCGGCTTCCCAGTGATGGACGACGCCGAAGGCTATGGACGCATCGACACGTTCGCGGCCTTCAACGGCTACGGCCAGTTCAACGGCAGTGTCGTCGTTTCGATGGATGCGACGCAAGGAGGTTTCAGTGCCAACGACATGTGGCGCAACGACATTTCGGGCAGCGGCAAGCTGACGCTGAGCGGCACGGGCGCGCTGCAACTCACCGGCAACAACAGCTACTCGGGCGGCACGCAGATAACGGGCGCCACGTTGCAAGCGGATTCGGCGACGGCGTTCGGCACGGGCGACGTATTCGTCGGCGCGGGCACGGCGATCATGAGCGCGAGCTCGCCGGTCAAGGTCGGCGGCAAATTCACCGTACTGCCCGGGGCGACGCTCGCGATGGAGGTCGACGGTTCAGGCGGCGGGCAATTGAATGTTGGCGGCCAGCTGACGCTGGCCGGCAGCACGCTGCACGTGAAGTTCGCGAACGGCTTTGCGCCGAAAGCTGGCGACACGATTCAGCTGATCACGGGTGGCGTCGGCAATCAGCAGTTTTCGACTGTGACCGTGGATGGCGTCAATGCGTCGGCAGTCTATTCGAACGGAACGGTGTCGATTCACATCAATTCGTAACGGCTGAATGGGAAAATGCGAAAGCCGCGGCAACAGCGTGACCGAAATGTGACGTGGCCGCGGCATCGTGGGAACGAGAGACTGCACCGCAAGCTTTGCAATGCGATCTCTTTCTCGTTACCCACCTGCGATGAGCTCATTCAAAGCCGTTGCACTCGAGCATGCGAGCTGCGTGATCAATCAGCGGTTTCACCAACGTGAATCCGCGAGCAGGTTCAGACAATTCAAGCTTTCTACCACCGGCGTCGACAGCGTCATTAGCTGAGCGAGGCGACCATCCCATTGGACTCTGCGCCTTTTCGCTCGTTGATCCCCTCAATCCCCAACTGCGGTAACATGCCACGCAATTGCGGGCGAGAAGTTTGCGAGGAGCCGAAGCAATCAATCCGGAACTCCCATCGCGGAATTGCTGGAGTTATGCCAGTTCGGAACGCGCCGATCGTCGGCCAATGTCGCGACAAATTCAACGCGCGCCGGTGACCGTTGCCGGATGTATTTCAGCCAGTTGCGACGATATCACCAACGTCCCTTCGTGGCCGGTTTGCGAAGATCGCGGCGCCCGGGTACGACCCAATCAACTGCCCTGTCGGTGCTTTCAAAGTCACTTTTCCAGGCCTTGTGGCCCGATCCAATTTGGCGACGGAAGATGGGCGGCGCGGGAGTCTTTTGCGCGCAACGTTCCAGAGCAGCGGCATTTGAGCGAAGAGCAGAGCTAGCCGTCCTCGTAGGCAAGTCTCAGTGCTGGCGACGCGCAGTGGTTGACTGGCATCTGTCTCCAAAGTGTCTCCAAGAAAATATGTGTGTTGGAGACACACTCGGAGACAGCCAAAGCCTTACCGAATAAGGGTTTCGGGAAAAAATTACACCTGTCTCCATGTCTCCACGGTTTTTTGCATGGGAGTTGATATCGCCGCGAAGAGCCGAGGACGCTTGACGAGACGCCACGTTCCAGTCGAGTAGTTTTTCAATATTTCGACTGAGAGGCCCGTGATATATCGGTGTCTGGCGCAAAACAAGGCGATTGGGCTCGATCGACCTCGCCAAAGCCTCATCTGACGAAATACTCTCAGAATTCGGGTACTTTTTCGGGTACTTTTGCAACAAAAATCCACGCAACCCCAGCAAATAAAGGGCAATAGGCGGACACCGCGTCCGCCAGAACATCAATGAATACGGGCCTTTCGGCCCGTTTTTCGTTTCTACCCGCCAAACAACCCGCCACCATGCGAATGTCCTTGGATGAGTACATTAGGACTTGTGGCGCACCAAATCCCGCAGATGATGTTCCCGGAACCAGCGGGATAGTCGCTCCTCGTTCTCCGAAACGACCCAGATCCCTGCGCCAAACACAACCACGATCGTCCCTATCAAAATCGCCAACATTGAGTCGCTCATGGCAGCCTCCATCAAAGTCATGGCCACGCTTAAATTTTAGGCGACAGCTTGCACCAATGCCCGCCTTGGGTGTCGCCTTGGGTGTATTCATCCGTGTGCACTTGCTAGGCAGATGCCAAGCACTTCTAGATGCATCCTTCCCGGATGCTCCAAGCATCCTCGTTGCATCGCATTGGGCTGCGTTGCCGTGCGTTACACGCCCTGCAAGACGGTCTCGAATTCGCGACAGTTCCGGTTTTGGTACCGCTGGCGTCCTATCGTGGGCCTAGTCCCGATTCGTGACGCCTTGGGGACCGGATATTGCTGTCCAGTTCATGAAGGGGGAAAAGATCATGATCAGACTATTCGGCATATTGGCCTTAGGGGCCGGTCTCGCGGGCTGTGTGGTGGCCGCGCCATACCAGGACGGCTACGGTTATGGGCCAGTACCTGCGTACGACTATGGCCCCGGCTATCACGCGCCGCGCACTAATATTGGCGTCGGCGTTGGTGGTGGCAGCGTTGGCGGCGGCGTTGGTGTTGGAGTAGGCGTCGGTTTCTGAGCCAGCGCGAAGCTCGGCGCATCGACTGCGTCGATCGGCGCGTGCGCGATGACGAACATGAGCGGCAATGTCGGCGTGAATATCGCGGCCGGTGTGAGCAATGCCAGTTCAATGGACTCGTGGTTCACCGAGCTTAAGCATTGACGCGACCCGTTGAACGCCGTTATCCCACTGCCCCGAACGCGCGCCAAAACTCGAGACGCCAACGCCGCTAGCTAAACCAGCGCGGTCGCCTCGACCCCGATCTTGAAACCGTAATGCAGTTGAGGAACCGGCACGACGGCTCTCGCCGGACGCGCTTCACCGGCCCAACGCGCGTAGATCTGATTGAAGCTCATCCAGTTCTCGACATCGACGATGTAGACGCGCACCTGCACCAGTTGCGCGACGCTGCTGCCGACGCTTTCGAGCGCGGCCTGCACATTGGCCAACACCTGTTCGGCCTGATCCTCGAACGAGGCCTCGGATAGCTTGTCGCCTTGCGCGGTGATCGGCAATTGTCCCGAGACGAACACGAAACCATTTGCGACCGCGACGTGACTGTAATGACCGCCCGGCTGCGAAAGCGTAGCGGGATTGTCTGTATGCGGCAGATGCGGGTCGTGCAGGCTACCAGCCATGAATATCACTCCAGGTGTGACGGCGGCACACGACACTGCGTACGACTCATCCGCACGACCGCATCCCGTTTCGCAAAAGCGATGAAGTGATCACGCGAGGAATCATGCAACGCACTAGCGCTGCCCACTTCAGGCACAGCGCCTCGCATAATAAACACGCTTATACAAATAAGCCGCACGCATCACACGCTAAGCATCTCCAGCTTCTCGCGCGCATCCGCACAACGGTGGTTCAGGTCGCGATGCATCAATTGACTGTCGAGCAGTGTCGATACATCAGACAAACCATAATCAAAGCGCAAGACGTATTCGATGTCTGTGTAATCGTGATAGGCGCCGCTGTCCGCCAGCTTCTGCGCTTCAGCGAATGCAGCTTGTTGCCGTTCGCCGTTCATCAAATCTCTGATCGCCATGAATGCCGCTCCGAGGAACAGTGGCTCCATCATAGCAATGCAAATTGAGACACACGGTCGCGCGCGCGCAACACCTGGTGTTTTCCGTAGACGCCGCGCGGCTCGCGCCTCGCCCGTCCTCAAACGGCAGCGACAGGCGCCTTGATCCCATGCCACCTGACAACCAGAATCCGGCCGAGATAACACAGCAAGCCCGCCACGCCTACCGTTACGCCCATGCCCTTGGGCGAACCGTCCTGCCAGATTCCAACCGCGAGGCTCGACAACGCGCCGAGCGCCAACTGCACGGCGCCGAACACGGCGGCCGCGGCGCCGGCATTCATCGGATAGCGATGCATCAGATCGGTCGTGCAGTTCGCGGACAGAAGTCCGACGACGCCGACCACGAAGAACAGTCCGAACACGATCGACCACAGACCGCCCCAACCGGTCAACGAGACGAGACAAACAAACAGCGAGGCAATGCAGCTTACGGTTGCAGCAAAACTAATGATCGGCAGCGAGCCGAGCCGGCCGACAAGCCGCGTATTCATGAAGTTGCCAAACATGATGCCGACGATATTTAGCGCGAACAGGAAGCCGTAATGCTGCGCCGACACATGGAAATACTCGATGTAGACAAACGGCGTCGCGGTGATATACGCAAACATCGACGCGAACGCCATGCCGCCGCACAGCATGTGCCCCCACGCAACCGGATCGCGCAGCAACTTGCCGTACGCGCCGAACGACTTCAGCAACGCCGAATGCGCACGCTTCTCACGCGGCCACGTTTCCGGCACCTTGAGAAACGCGGTCACCGCGCACACCGTGCCGAATAGCGTCAGCACGATAAAGACGACACGCCAGCCGCCGATCAGCAGCAACTGCCCGCCGAGCAGCGGCGCGAGCAATGGCCCGATCGACGTGACGATGGCGAGCATCGACAGCACGCGAGCGGCATCGGTCGGGCCGTGTGCATCGCGGGCAATGGCGCGCGCCAGCACGGAAGCCGCGCCCGCGCCCAGCGCCTGCACGAAACGGAACGTCACCAGCGAGCCGATCGAGAACGACATCGCACAGGCCACGCTGGCCAGCGCATACATCACGATGCCGCCGAGCAACACCGGCCGGCGGCCATAGGTATCGGACAGCGGACCATACAACAGCATGCCGATCGAAAAGCCGAACATGAAGCTGGTGAGCGTCGTCTGCGCGGCGCCAGTGCTGATGGCGAACGCCTGCGCGATGGTCGGCAGGCTCGGCAGGTACATATCGATCGAAATCGGCCCGCATGCGGCAAGCGCACCGAGCAACAGAATCAGCCGGCCATCGGGCCGGCTTCTGGTGACGTGAGACATGGGAATCCAGATGAAGCGCCGCACCGTTGTCGGCAGCGGAACAGGTGAAACGGGGAAAACAGCAACTTGACGGCCTCAATTGTACGCGACGGTTAACACGGCAGCCGGGCTTCGGACATGATCGAGGCCATGATCGCGAAGACGCGAATGATGCATCGGCGACATGCGGCAAGCACGCCGCCAATCGGTTAAGCTGCCGCCTGAACGCCTCGGGCGACGCGCGAAGCTGTGCGCAGCGCCCTTCCCCGCCATCCTGTACCGACCATGCGATGACCGCATTCCTGTTGATCTGGAGCCCCAAGAAATGGCCGTGGCCCGAGTTGCCCGACCTCGCCAAACGCGTGGCCGCGGGCGTCGCGGTAGCCGACGTATGGGGCTGCGGATTTGCGCGCAGCATCCTGCCGGGTGACCGCGTCTTCCTGCATCGGGTCGCGCAGGAACCGAAGGGCATCTTCGGCTCCGGCTATGTGACGCGTGCGCCATACGAGGTCCCCGATCCGGCGACGAAGCGAGGCTACCGTTTGTGCATCGACTTCGTGTACGACTGGGTGGTCGATGCACACGAAGGTGTGGTGATTCCCCGCGAGATGTTGCGCGCACATCCTTTTTCCGTGCAGACGTGGGACGCGCAGAGTTCGGGGACCGTGATCAAGCCGATGGCCGAAGGCGCGTTGGAAAAGCGCTGGGCGGAACTGACCGGCAAGCGCAAGCCGCCGAAGTTCGATATGCCGGCGGGTCCTACACGCTCGAGCAAGGTCACGGCTCACGCGGCGGTGGAAAAGCGCGCGGCGGACGGCCGCACCGTCACGAAGGCGAAGGAGGTGGCTAAACGGGTCGCTACGCAAGTGGCGACCCCGCCATCCCAATCAGTTGCGACGCGGGACAGCAGGCGGATCACGAAACCGGCGACCCGGCCGGCAACAAAGACGGCAACCGCCAAGCGCGCACACAAAAACTGAGCGGGCGACCCGCTGCGCAGGCGCATCCGGAAAACCTGTTCACGCTGACTCCGGTACAATTTCCCCACCTATCCCAGCGCCGCGCGACTCGCCGACAGGCAAGCTGCGCCGCTGCGCAACCCCGATTCCAGCCATCGCCATGTCCAAAAACGAAACCCTTTTCGAACGCGCGCAACGTACCATTCCCGGCGGCGTGAACTCGCCTGTGCGCGCCTTCCGCTCGGTCGGCGGCACGCCGCGCTTCATCGAACGCGCGCAAGGCCCCTACTTCTGGGACGCGGACGGTCAGCGTTATATCGACTACATCGGCTCATGGGGTCCGATGATCCTCGGCCACGTCCATCCGGAAGTCCTCGAAGCCGTGCAGCGCGTGCTGAGCAACGGCTTCTCGTTCGGCGCGCCGACCGAATCGGAAGTGGAAATCGCCGAAGAAATCTGCAAGCTGGTGCCCTCCATCGAGCAGGTCCGCATGGTGTCGAGCGGTACTGAAGCGACCATGAGCGCGCTGCGTCTCGCGCGCGGCTTCACGAACCGCAGCCGCATCGTCAAGTTCGAGGGCTGCTATCACGGCCACGCGGACAGCCTGCTGGTCAAGGCCGGCTCGGGGCTGCTGACGTTCGGCAATCCGACTTCGGCGGGCGTGCCGGTGGATATTGCCAAGCACACCACCGTGCTCGAGTACAACAACGTCGCTGAACTCGAGGAAGCGTTCAAGACGTTCGGCAACGAGATCGCCTCGGTGATCGTCGAGCCGGTGGCTGGCAACATGAACCTCGTGCGCGCCACGCCGGAATTCCTGCAAGCGTTGCGGCGCCTGTGCACCGAGTACGGCTCGGTGCTGATTTTCGACGAAGTGATGTGCGGCTTCCGCGTTGCCCTGGGTGGCGCGCAAGAGGTGTACGGCATCACGCCGGATCTGACCTGCCTCGGCAAGGTGATAGGCGGCGGCATGCCGGCGGCGGCTTTCGGCGGCCGGCGCGACATCATGGCTCACCTCGCGCCACTCGGCGGCGTCTACCAGGCGGGCACGCTGTCGGGTAACCCGATTGCGGTTGCGGCCGGCCTGAAAACGCTGCAACTGATCCAGGCGCCCGGCTTTTACGACACGCTCGCCGCGCGCACCACGCGCCTCGTGCAAGGTCTCGCGAAGGTCGCGCGTGAAGCCAAAGTGCCGTTCGCGGCCGATTCGCTCGGCGGCATGTTCGGCCTCTACTTCACGGACTCCATCCCGACCAGCTTCGCCGAGGTCACGAAGAGCGACGTGCCGCGTTTCAATGCGTTCTTTCACAAGATGCTCGATGCCGGCGTGTACTTCGCGCCGTCGGCGTATGAAGCGGGCTTCGTGTCGATCGTTCACGACGACGCAATCGTCGACGCCACGATCGACGCTGCGCGCGGCGCGTTCGCCTCGCTCGCTGCCTGAAGCCGGCGAGACAACATCGCTAAAATCGAAACCCATTACAGCCTAGCCACCGTACCCGACCGGACACCGATGTTTTCGCAAACCGATTTCGTCCATATGGAACGCGCGCTCGCGTTGGCCAAGCGCGGCATGTACACCACAGACCCGAATCCTCGGGTCGGCTGCGTGCTGGTCAAGAACGGCGAGGTGATCGGCGAAGGCTTCACGCAACCGGCCGGTCAGGATCATGCCGAGATCCGCGCGTTGAAAGACGCGCGCTCGCGCGGCCATGACCTGCGCGGCGCCACGGCCTACGTGACGCTGGAGCCGTGCAGCCACTTCGGGCGCACGCCGCCGTGTGCGAACGCGCTCATCGAAGCGCAGGTCGGGCGCGTGGTCGCGGCGATGGAAGACCCCAATCCGCAGGTATCCGGACGCGGTCTCGCCATGCTGCGCGACGCCGGCATCGAAGTGCGCTGCGGACTGCTCGCCCTCGAAGCGCACGAACTCAATATCGGCTTCGTCTCGCGCATGACGCGCGGCCGCCCGTGGGTACGCATGAAAGTGGCGGCCTCGCTGGATGGCCGCACTGGTTTGCCTTCGGGCGATAGCCAGTGGATCACCGGTGAAGCGGCACGCGCGGACGGCCACGCCTGGCGCGCTCGCGCGTCGGCGATCCTTACCGGCATCGGCACGGTCAGGGAAGACGATCCGCGCATGACGGTGCGCGCGGTCGACACGCCGCGCCAGCCGCAACGCGTACTGATCGACAGCCAGCTCGACGTGCCGCCCGAGGCGCAGATTCTGGCCGGCGCACCTACGCTGATCTTCTGCGGCAATCTGGATCAGCGCCATACCGATCGCGCCAACGCACTGCGCGATCGCGGCGCCGAGATCGTCCAGCTGGCCAACCCGGCCGGCAAGGTCGATCTGCCTGGGGTGCTGAAAGTGCTCGGCGAGCGCAACGTCAACGAACTGCATGTCGAGGCGGGCTACAAGCTGAACGGCTCGCTGCTGCGCGAAGGCTGTGTCGACGAACTGCTCGTGTATCTCGCGCCGAGCCTCCTCGGCATGGATTCGATGAGCATCTTCAATCTGGCCGCGCCCGAAACGCTCGAAGGCCGCGTCAAACTGAACTTCCACGCGATCGACCGGATCGGGGAGGATCTGCGGATTCTCGCGCGCTTTGTGCCCCAACACGCGCCCGAGGCCACGCCCGGACCCGGCGGCGATCCCGCGTCCCAACCCGTTTCGAAATGATCAAGGATTAGTACGATGTTCACAGGAATCGTCGCGGCCGTGGGCCGCATTGAATCAGTCAAGCCGCTCGGCACCGACGGCGACGCGGGCGTACGCCTGAACGTCGAAGCCGGTGGCCTCGATCTCGGCGACGTGCAGCTCGGCGACAGCATCACGATCCAGGGCGCCTGCATGACCGTGGTCGCGAAGACCGCCCACTCGTTCGAAGTCGACGTCTCGCGCGAAAGCCTGAACTGCACGGCGGGGCTCGGCGAGACCGGCGAAGTCAATCTCGAGAAAGCGCTGCGCGCGCACGACCGGCTCGGCGGCCATATCGTCTCCGGCCATGTGGACGGCCTCGGCACGGTCACGCACTTCGCGCCGGTCGGCGAATCGCACGAACTGCGCGTGCTGGCGCCGCGCGAGATCGGCCGCTACCTGGCGTACAAAGGCTCTATCACTGTCAACGGCGTGAGCTTGACCGTCAACTCGGTTAAAGATCGCGACGATGGCTGCGAATTCTCGATCAACCTGATTCCGCACACCGTCGAAGTGACGGCGCTCAAGCGTCTGAGTGAAGGCACACAGGTGAATCTGGAGATCGATCTGATCGCGCGCTACGTCGAGCGCATGCTGAACGCGCCGAAATAAACGGCCGCAAGCCCTGCCACGCATGGCCCGGCGGCGGCGCCCCGCCGCTTTCAGCCGGTTCATGCGTCCATCGTTTCGACGAGCATAGCAACGGCGGACGGCTCATCGCCAGTCGGCCAAACGGCCTATGCCGTTCGGCGGAGGCGACTTGGGCTCGCGCGTGGCGTAAAATACGCGCTTTCTTCGAAACTCTCGCCAACATGACGCTCGCCTCCACTCTAGAGATCATTGCCGAACTGAAAGCAGGCCGGATGGTGATCCTCGTCGACGAAGAAGACCGCGAAAACGAGGGCGACCTCGTGATCGCGGCCGAATTCGTCACGCCGGAAGCGATCAATTTCATGGCCCGTTACGGCCGTGGCCTGATCTGCCTGACGCTTACGCAGGAACGCTGCAAGCTGCTGAACCTGCCGCTCATGACCTACCGCAACGGCACGCAGTACGGCACAGCGTTCACGGTCAGTATCGAAGCTGCCGAAGGCGTCACGACCGGCATTTCGGCGGCGGACCGCGCCCGCACGATCGCCACCGCGGTGGCGCCGGACACCAAGGCCGAGCACATCGTGCAACCGGGCCACGTGTTTCCGATCATGGCCCAGCCCGGCGGCGTGCTGGTGCGCGCCGGCCACACCGAGGCGGGCTGCGACTTCACCGCGCTGGCGGGCCTCACGCCGGCCGCGGTGATCTGCGAAGTCATCAAGGACGACGGCACGATGGCGCGCCTGCCGGACCTGATGGAATTCGCCAAAGAACACGATCTGAAAATCGGCACGATTGCGGATCTGATCCACTATCGCAGCCGCACGGAGTCGATCGTCGAGCGGATTTGCGAACGCACCATGCAGACCGCGCACGGCGCTTTCCGCGCGGTCATGTATCTGGACCAACCGAGCGGCCAGCCGCATATCGCGTTGGTGCGCGGCACGCCATGCACGGATCAGGACACGCTGGTGCGCGTGCATGAACCGCTGTCGGTGCTGGATCTGCTGGAAGTTGGCGAATCCACTCACTCGTGGACGCTGGACGCGGCCATGAAAGAGATCGCCGCACGCGACTGCGGCGTGATCGTGCTGCTGAACTGCGGCGACTCGAAGGACCATCTGATCGACGTTTTCAAGGCGTTCGACTCGAAGGAAAGAGCCGACGCGCTCAAACGCCGGCCGGTCGACTTCAAGACGTACGGCATCGGCGCGCAGATTTTGCGTGAGCTCGGTGTCGGCAAGATGCAGGTGCTGTCGAACCCGCGCAAGCTGGGCAGCATGTCGGGCTACGGTCTCGAAGTCACGGGCTTCGTGCCGATGCCGGGCAGCAAGCCACAATCTCCGCAACAAGGCTGATCCGACCATTCACGCGCTTAGCGCCCACTCAAAACACTACGGAATTCACATGGAAATCGGACAATACCAACCGAATCTCGACGGCGACGGACTGCGTATCGGCATCGTCCAGGCGCGCTTTAACGAACCCGTTTGCAATGGCCTCGCGGACTCCTGCATCGAAGAACTCGAACGCCTCGGCGTGACCGGCGAAGACGTGCTGCTCGTCACCGTGCCGGGCGCGCTGGAAATCCCGCTGGCGCTGCAAAAGCTCGCCGAAAGCGCGCAATTCGACGCACTGATCGCGCTCGGCGCGGTGATTCGCGGCGAAACGTACCACTTCGAACTGGTCTCGAACGAAAGCGGCGCGGGCATCACGCGTATCGGCCTCGACTTCGGCATCCCGGTCGCGAACGCGGTGCTGACCACCGAAAACGACGAAC
The DNA here is from genome assembly GCF_046030175.1 of Paraburkholderia sp. RL17-373-BIF-A. Classification (NCBI taxonomy): domain Bacteria; kingdom Pseudomonadati; phylum Pseudomonadota; class Betaproteobacteria; order Burkholderiales; family Burkholderiaceae; genus Paraburkholderia; species Paraburkholderia sp. RL17-373-BIF-A. The sequence goes on along the minus strand of NZ_JARESO010000018.1, from coordinate 136,908 downwards.
AGGCCGTCGCGCGCATGACCGAAAAGGGTCGTGACGCAGCACGCGTGGCCGTCGAAATGGCGAATCTCGCCGTCGCGCTCGAACAACTCGGCGGCGATGACGAGGAAGAAGACGAAGAAGAGGAAGAGGCATGAAGAGCGCACGCCGACGCTCCCGCGAACTGGCCACGCAGGGGCTTTACCAGTGGCTGCTGTCGGGCTCGCCCGGCGGTGAAATCGACGCGCAACTGCGCGGCGCGCAAGGCTTCGACAAGGCCGACCACGAACATCTGAACGCCATTCTGCACGGCGTGATCCGCGATTCGGAAGCACTGTCCGCGGCAATCGCTCCGTGTCTGGACCGTCCGATCGAGCAACTCTCGCCGGTCGAACGCGCCGTGTTGCTGGTGGCCGCGTTCGAACTGAAGAATCACGTCGATATTCCGTATCGCGTGGTCATCAACGAAGCGGTCGAACTCGCCAAGACGTTCGGCGGCGCGGACGGCTACAAGTACGTGAACGGCGTGCTGGACAAGCTGTCGGCACAACTGCGCGTGGATGAAACGCAGGCGGCTCGCAAGCGTTGAGCGCCAGGCGCATGAGCGGCATGCATGATCGTCGTCATTGCCTCGCTAAACGCGGCGGCGCAACCGGACCGTTTGCACGGACGCCGCTTCGCGCGTGAACAAACGCGCCAAACGTCGTCCCGCTTTTGCTTTTGAACTGGATTTGATCGTATGAACTCCGTGACCGAACCCTTGGTGCGGCTTGCTGCACGCGTGGACGCCATCCAGCCTTTCTATGTGATGGAGCTGGCCAAGGAGGCCGCGCTTCTCGAGCGCGAGGGGCGCGACATCATTCACATGGGAATCGGCGAACCCGATTTCACCGCGCCCGAGCCAGTCATCGAGGCGGCCGCGAGCGCGCTGCGCCGTGGCGTCACGCAATACACCAGCGCGCTCGGACTGCATGCGTTGCGCGAAGCGATCTCGGCGCATTACGCCGACTTCTACGGCGTCGACGTGGATCCGGCGCGGATCGTCGTCACCGCCGGCGCATCGGCCGCATTGCTGCTGGCGTGCGCGGCGCTGGTCGATCGCGACGACGAAGTGCTGATGCCCGACCCGTGCTACCCGTGCAACCGCCATTTCGTGATCGCAGCCGAAGGCAAGCCGGTAATGGTGCCCAGTGGCCCGGCCGAACGTTTCCAACTCACCGCCGCCGACGTCGAGCGCCTCTGGAACGAGCGCACCCGTGGCGTGCTGCTGGCGTCGCCGTCGAATCCGACCGGCACGTCGATCGAACCGGCTGAACTGGAGCACATCGTCAAGGCCGTGCGGGCGCGTGGCGGCTTTACGATCGTCGACGAGATCTACCAGGGCCTGAGCTACGACGCAAAGCCCGTGTCGGCGCTCTCGTTCGGCGACGACGTGATCACCGTCAACAGCTTCTCGAAGTACTTCAACATGACGGGCTGGCGTCTGGGCTGGCTGGTGGTGCCGCCCGGCATGGTCAGCGCGTTCGAAAAGCTCGCGCAAAACCTGTTCATCTGCGCCTCCGCGCTCGCCCAACACGCGGCACTTGCCTGCTTCGAGCCGGAAACGATCGCAATCTATGAGGCGCGGCGCCTGGAATTCAAGCGTCGCCGCGACTTCATCGCGCCGGCGCTGGAATCGCTTGGTTTCTCGGTGCCGGTCATGCCCGACGGCGCGTTCTATGTGTACGCCGATTGCCGCACGGTCGCGCATCCCGCGGCCGGCGACAGCGCGGCGCTCACCAAGGCCATGCTGCACGATGCCGGCGTGGTGCTGGTGCCGGGCATGGATTTCGGTACGCACGCGCCGAAGGAGTACATCCGGCTGTCGTACGCCACCGCCTATCCGAAGCTGGAAGAAGCGGTCGAGCGGCTAGCGAAGTTCTTCGGCAAGGGTTGAGCGAAGCGGCGCGCTCTCAATCGTCAGACGAAAAAAAGGACACTCCTGATGGGTGTCCTTTTTTTGTTGCCGCTTGCTTCAACATCGAGCCGTCAACTTTGCGCTACCTACCTCAAGCGCCCAACTCCGAAGCCGATGCCACGTGCTTGGTCGCGTTGGCGCTCGCGTCGTCCTGCTCGGAGGAAACCGGCGTCTTTACCGATGTCGCCGCGCTCAACTGATGACTGCCTTCAAGCGTCACCTGCACGCGCTTGCCGTTGCCGGCAGGTGCAGCCGCAGTCGTATTGGTCGACGCAGTCAGAACCGGCGCCTGCGGCGCGTTGATCGGCACCTTGCGGCCACGCGCTACGTCGCGCAGACGGCCGCGCTCGGCCATCACCTTGGCGCCGTAGCCGCCATCGTCCTGCGAGGTCGAGCCGACGTACAGGCGCAAGCCGCCCGGCAGCGAGCCGCCGCGTGCGATGCAATCCTTCAGCACCAGCGCGCCCACCTTGATGTTCGCGACCGGTTCGAGCGCCGCGCTCTGGCCGCCGAAATACTGGAATTTGTCCGAGTGCACCTTGGACATCACCTGCATCAGGCCTTGCGCGCCCACGCCGCTCTCGGCGTACGGGTTGAAGCCCGATTCGATCGCCATCACGGACAGCAGCAGCAGCGGATCGAGACCGACTTCGCGGCCGGTGTCGAACGCGGCCTTCACGAGCTCGCTGACGGGCTCCTGCGCGACGCGATAGCGCCGTGCCAGATAGGATGCAACCAGATCCTGCTCGCGGGTCGAGATCAGCACACGGTCGTCGCGCGCGTCGGCGGATACGCGCTGCGACGGAATCAGCCGTGCCAGCGCGGTCACGCTTTGCATGGTGCGCGGGTCGAGACCGTTCAGCGCCGCGACACCCATACCGCTCACGCCGGTCGAGCCGGTGGTGTCGAATGCGCCGTCAAAGCTGGTGTTGCCTGCGGTGACGTCGGTGTTGCCGTTGCTACCGCTGTTCGTGCCGCTCAAGGCATCGGGGACGTTCGTGTTCGCGGACAGCGAGTCGTCAGAGGACGCGCGGGCGGGCGGCCCGAAAGCCGGCAGCGGGTTGCCCTGCAGCAGACGGGCGGGACCGGCTTGCACAGCGGCGGAAATGACCGGCATCAACTTGGCGGCTAGCGTGCCGCGCAGGGCCGGCATCAGCCACAGTGCGACTGTCAGCACAACGGCGATCCCGCCAACGATGCTGAACAGGTGATGACTCATTCGCGTCCCGCGACGCAGCACACCACGCACAACTTGCGCGATACGCTCATCGGGACGCCACGATAACCAGGCGTTCATTCAGATCTCCCATGTTGCATGATCCGCGAACCCCGCCGGATGAAGAAGCGGTGAGGCGCGTTCGCAGAATCAAGACATCGCGTGCTCTGTCTGGTTAGGGCAGCAGCGACGTCGGGAAAACGGCACATACCGTTTGTGGGGAGCCATCCTGAAAGAGGACCGCGGCATGTCAAAAAAGCATGCGGGCGGTGGCTCCCACGCGAAAAACCAGCGTCAGTTGGCGCTGGCAGGACATCAATAAGGCCGTTAGATACCGTGCAGGGGTCGGTAAGCGGTGACGCGTTGCGTCTGATGGGACCGGGGGCAGTGGTAAAAACGTTCACGCCCTGCAACCAATGTGGACGGATTCTATGCAGGGTTTTATAGATCGTCAACACTATAGACAGGCAAATGTATAACTAATTGTAATAATGAACAGTGTTCAGACCGTCCAAAACCGCGCGGCACGCGCCTTTTGAGCTATTTCGACTCATCCGTCTCACTTAGGCCGTTTTGCCGATCTACGTGCGCTTACCAACACAGGTAAAATCGACAATCGTTCTGGCGCCGTTAAACCCTGCTGCGCCTCCCTTTTTCGCCGCTTGCACGGCACTGAACAGCACCAGATGAAATACAAAGACCTGCGCGATTTCGTCGGCCGTCTTGAGACGATCGGTGAACTGCGCCGCATCTCACAAAACGTCTCGCCGGTCCTGGAAATGACTGAGTTGTGCGACCGCGTGTTGCGCGCCGGCGGTCCCGCTTTGCTGTTCGAGAGCAAGGCAGAGCATGCGTTCCCGGTGCTCGGCAACCTGTTCGGCACGCCTCGGCGGGTCGCGCTCGGCATGGGTGTCGACGCGCAAGCCGGCGAAGGCGACGGGGCCGCGCTCGAATCGCTGCGCGATGTGGGCCGGCTGCTCTCCGCGTTGAAGGAACCGGAGCCGCCGAAGGGGCTCAAGGACGCCGGCAAACTGTTCTCGCTGGCGAAGGCGGTATGGGACATGGCGCCCAAGACGGTAAGCGCGCCGCCCTGCCAGGAAATCGTCTGGGAAGGCAACGACGTGGACCTCGCCAGGCTGCCGATTCAGACCTGCTGGCCCGGCGATGCCGGCCCGCTGATCACATGGGGCCTGACCGTCACAAAAGGCCCGAACAAAAGCCGACAAAACTTAGGGATATATCGCCAGCAATTGATCGGACGTAACAAACTGATCATGCGATGGCTCGCGCATCGCGGTGGCGCGCTCGATTTTCGCGAGTTCGCGCTGCAGAACCCGGGCAAGCCTTATCCGGTGGCCGTCGTGCTGGGCGCCGATCCCGCGACGATCCTCGGCGCGGTCACGCCGGTGCCCGACACGCTGTCCGAATACCAGTTCGCCGGCCTGCTGCGCGGCGGCCGCACCGAACTGGCGAAGTGCATCACGCCGGGCGTCGACGGCTTGCAGGTGCCCGCGCGCGCCGAGATCGTGCTCGAAGGTTTCATCTACCCGCAGGAGGGTACGCCCTCGCCCGCTCCCGCAGGCGCTCCGCCACGTCCGGTCAAGGGCGCGTCGGCGGCCTACGAACATGCGCTGGAAGGCCCGTACGGCGATCACACCGGCTACTACAACGAGCAGGAATGGTTCCCTGTCTTCACGGTCGAGCGCATCACCATGCGGCGCGACGCGATCTACCACTCCACCTACACCGGCAAACCGCCCGACGAACCTGCCGTACTCGGCGTCGCCCTCAACGAAGTGTTCGTGCCGCTGTTGCAAAAGCAGTTCAGCGAGATTACCGACTTCTACCTGCCGCCCGAAGGCTGTAGCTACCGCATGGCCATCGTGCAGATGAAGAAGAGCTACCCCGGCCACGCCAAACGCGTGATGTTCGGTGTGTGGAGCTTCCTGCGCCAGTTCATGTATACGAAGTTCATCGTCGTGGTCGACGAGGACGTGAATATCCGCGACTGGAAGGAAGTGATCTGGGCGATCACCACGCGCATCGATCCGGCGCGCGACACGGTGCTGGTGGATCGCACGCCGATCGACTATCTGGATTTCGCCTCGCCGGTGGCCGGACTGGGATCGAAGATGGGCCTCGACGCGACCAACAAGTGGCCCGGCGAAACCGATCGCGAATGGGGCCGTCCCATCGTGATGGACGACGCGGTCAAACAGCGCATCGACACCTTGTGGAACGAGTTGGGCCTCTGAGGCAAGCCGTACAACAAGACTGAATAACAAAGCGATCGGAGCCGTTGCGCGGATGCATGCCTTTTCAATGATGTCGGATGGATTCTTTCTGTCGCTGTCGCTGTGTCTGGATATCGGTCTCGTGAACGTCGCCATGATTTCCCTGGCGCTCTCGCATGGCTTCAAACCGGGCTTCTGGCTCGGCCTCGGTTCGTGCATCGGCGATCTGATTTACGCGGCGCTCGCGCTCGCGGGCATGGCCGCCTTGCTGCAGTTCGAGTCGGTGCGCTGGGTGGTGTGGCTCGGTGGCGCGGCGATCCTGCTCTTCCTGACCTGGAAGATGGCGCGTGAAGCGATGTTCCCGGCGACGGCGCCGGCCGTGGCCGGTGAAGCGGACGCGAGTGCGCCGCATCTGTCCGCGTGGCGCGGTTTCTTGCGCGGCGTCTTGCTGGCGGTGTCGTCGCCATCGGCGATTCTGTGGTTCGCCGCGGTCGGCGGCGCGTTGATCGCGAAAGCGGGCGCCACGAGCGTCACGACCGCGCCGGTGTTTCTCGGCGGATTTTTTCTCGGCGGCCTGTGCTGGACGATCTTTATCTGCGGACTCGGCAGCCACGGACGCAAACGCGCCGGCACCGGTTTGCTGCGCGCTTGTCACGTGTTGTCCGCGCTGCTGTTTGCGTACTTCTCGTACAGCGTGATCGTCAACGGATATCGCGATCTGATCGTGCAAACCGCGCACGTGGCAAGTTGACATAAAAACGGCTCGCGTTGGCGAGCCGTTTTCGATCACGCGTCAGGCATCAGCTACGGTAAGCGCAACAACGCCAGCCGGCGCAATGTATCAGGCTAGGTATTGCGCGAGCTTTTCCAGATCGACGTTGCCGCCGCTCACCACCACCCCGACACGCTTGCCCTTCACCGGCAAGATGCCGTTGAGCACCGCAGCCGCGGCGAGGCAGCCCGTCGGCTCGACCACGATCTTCATGCGCTGCGCGAAAAAGCGCATCGTCTCGATCAACTGCGCGTCGCTGACCGTTTCGATCTGCGCGACCAGTTTCCGGATGATCGCGAACGTGTAGTCGCCGAGATGCGTGGAGGCGGCGCCATCGGCGATCGTGCGCGGTGTGTCGATATGCACGATCTCGCCGCGCGCCAGCGACTGCTGGCCGTCGTTGCCCGCTTCCGGTTCGATGCCGATCACCGTGCACGCCGGGCTCAATGCCGCCGCGGACAACGCGCTGCCGCTGATCAGCCCGCCGCCGCCGAGGCACACGAACAGCATGTCGAGCGGACCGGTTTCCTCGATCAACTCTTTCACCGCCGTGCCCTGCCCGGCGATCACATGCGGATGGTCATACGGTGGAATCAGCGTCATGCCGCGCTCTTCGGCAAGCCGCCGGCCGATCTCTTCACGGTTCTCCGTGTAGCGGTCGTAGGTGATCACTTCACCGCCGTAGCCCTTGGTGGCCGCGACTTTGGCCGCGGGTGCGTCCTGCGGCATGACGATCGTCGCGTGGATGCCGGCCAGGCGTGCAGACAAGGCGATCGCCTGAGCATGGTTACCGGACGAATACGTCAGCACGCCGGCTTTGCGCTGCTCCGCGTCGAAATGCGAGATCGCGTTATAAGCGCCGCGAAATTTGAAGGCGCCCATGCGCTGAAAATTTTCGCACTTGAAGAACACCGCCGCCCCCGTGCGCTCATTGAAAGTGCTCGAGGTTAGAACGGGGGTGCGGTGGGCGACGCCTTCGAGACGCGCAGCGGCGTCGAGTACGTCGTCGAAAGTGGGAGCGGGAAGCGCTTGCATCGGCGAAACTCTCCAAAGCGGTGGCGAAACCGCCATTCTCCCAGCTTCGACCCAGGTTTGGAACGTCAAGCTCGAAGTGAGCTTCGGTGGCGACTCTCCGCCCTAACCGGCAAACGCCAATTCAAATCGTCACTCCGACGATAAGCGCAGCATTGGCTGCATGAAAAGCGGCCACAAAAAAACAAACGGCGTAACCCGGCGATCAAGCCGGCGTTACGCCGTTAAAGAATAGCGTTGCGTGCCGCCATTAGCGGCGATAGTAGCCGTGGCCGTAATAACCGCGGTAATAGCCGTGGTGGTGGTAGTAAGGGCGTCCGTAGCCACCGTAGTAACCGACTGGCGGCGGCGCATATACGACCGGCGGCGCATAAACCGGCTGCGGCGCGTAGTAAACCGGCGGCGGCGCGGCATAAACCGGGTAAGCCGGCGCAATCGGAACCCCGATACCGATACCGACAGAAACGTGCGCCTGAGCGGCACCGGCAAGTCCCAAGCCGAGTGCTCCGGCAACGACAAACGGAACGATCTTTTTCACTTTTATTCTCCTAGCGCGGCCCACCAAGGTCGCCGACTTCGCATGCCCTGCATGCTATGAAATCAATGTATCGAAAAAGACCACGCCTATCTGTTCGCATTTGTTGCAAATTGCAATTGGCGGCAGAAGCCCGTAATTCCTGCGCACGCCGTAAGTGACCAATGAGCTTCGCAATACGCTGAAAACTCAAGGATTGCAGGTGTCCGACCGCACCGCAATCAGTCGCAATGCCCGCATTACGGCTTGAGGCATTCGCTTCACGGTAATCTTTGATTACAAATTAGCTTCAATCCTGACGGCATCAATTGAGCCCCAAAATGAAAAATGCCCGGCCGACTGACCGGGCATTTCTTACCAGCGAAGGCTGCTACGTCAGCCGACCTTCACATACGCGAACTCGCGGGACACGCTCGGCGGGACATAGGCGCCGCTGATCCGCACGCGCGGCGTCAGGCGCTTTTTCTGGTCCCACCAGCGACGACGCTGTGCATGCGTCAGGAACCGCAAGTGCTTTCGGTAAGAAAAAATATTCATCGTGAACCTCCCGAATCTGACTGCGAGACGAAATACCCAGGACAGCAACTGCCAAACCGGCTCTGAAGAATTGTGAGCAGTTTTCAAACCCGCGGGGGGCGCGCCGCCGGATGACCGGCCGGGCGCTCCATATCGCGCGCGCACTTGTCAAGGAAAAGCCGGCGCCAAGCCGCGCCGCGGGCGTGGCGGATGCGCGATACTTCTGCTTTCCCAATGTTCCGTGTGGAGCAGGCAACCATGTCCCAGTCCTCTCTGCCGCGCCTCGGCTTTATCGGTGCGGGCCGGCTCGCGCGTTGTCTCGCGCTGAGCTTTTCACGCGCCGGCTATCCGGTCACGGCGGTGGCAAGCCGCTCGGCGGCCTCCGCCGGCCGGCTTGCCAGTCAAATCGAGCATTGCGCGGCATTCGAGAACCCACAACAGGTGGTCGACGCCGCCGATATCGTCTTTTTAGCTGTTCCCGATGACAGCATCGGTACGTCAGCGCACACACTCCGGTACGGGCCGGACGGCGCGGCCGGCGCGCACGGCAAGGCGCTCGTGCATTGCAGCGGCGCGTCGCCGGTCGAATTGCTCGCCCCGGCACGTGACCAGGGCGCCTCGATCGGCGGTTTTCATCCACTGTACCTCTTTAGCGGCGAACTCGCCGATCTCGAGCGCATCGCCGGCTGCTCGGTGACGATCGAGGCCGACGGCGCACTAAAAGACACCCTGACGGCGCTCGCCGTCGCGCTGCGCTGCCATCCGCTGTCGATTCCGGCGGGCGGCCGCATGCTCTATCACGCCGCCGCGCACTACGCCGCCAGCTTCGCGCTGTGCAGCCTCGCGGAATGCGTCGCGCTGTGGCGCACGCTGGGTTTTGCCGAAGACGACGCGCTGCGCGCGCTGCTGCCGATGCTCTCGGGCACCATCGAAACCGCTCGCGACAAGGGTTTGCCCAACGCGCTCGCGGGCCCCGTATCGCGCGGCGACACGGGCGTCGTGCAGAAGCAGCTGGCGTTGCTGGAAGGCCTCGGCGGCGACCACGCCGCGCTGTACGGGCTGATGTCGCGGCGCGCGGTCGGGCTGGCCGAACGCCGCGCCACGCCGCCAGCCGCGATCGACGCCATCTCCGAGGTCGTGGAAGAATCCCTCGAGCGGTCGCTGAATCAGGCCGCAGCAGGTGCAAGCGTCAAGTAAGCCGTGATAATGTGACGTCCGGCGCCGCGCGCAATCCGCCAGCGCCGCGCATCGGGACCAACAGACGAGAACGCACAATGATCAAGGTCAGCATCCTCTATCCGTACCGGGAAAACGGCCACTTCGACGTGGACTATTACTGCGTCGCGCATATGCCGCTCGCGGCGAAGCTGTTCGGGCCGTCGCTGAAGAGCTGGTCGGTCGACGTCGGCATCAATGCCGGCCCGCCTGGAACGCCGCCGCCGTACGTCGCCGCGGGCCACTTCCTGTTCGACAGCGCGGACGACTTCTACAAAGTCTTCAAGCCGGCCTCCGAGAAATTGATGGCCGACATCCCCAACTACACGGACGGTGGCAACGGCACGATTCTGATCAGCGAGATCAAGATTTCCGTGTGATGCCCCGCGGAAGCGGGACGAATCGCGGCCTTTAATACAGTGAGCCGTTGATCGTGACCCGCGAACCTTGGCATCGCAAAACTACGCGGCCGCTTCAAACGACGCGTAACGCGCCCCAGTGCGGCAAAGGCGCGGGAAATCCAAATGAAACCGCCGGCGCGCCGTTCGGAGAGCGCCGGCACCCTGCGGCCGGTCGGCGGCCGTCATCCGAAGGATAAGGACACGAGATGTTTGGCGATATCGCCCGTTTTCTGCTCAATACCGTCTTCACGCTGTTCGGCGCGGCGCTGTTGCTGCGCGCATGGCTGCAGGTCGTGCGCATGCCGCCCTACAACCCCGTCACGAACGCGGTGCTGCAAGTCACCAACTGGATCGTGCTGCCGCTGCGGCATATCTTGCCGAGCACGCGCAAGATCGATTGGGCGAGCCTCGTCGCGGCGTTGCTCGCGGCGATGGTGTATGTGGTGCTGATGGTGGTGCTGACCGGCGCCGATCCGCTCACGCTGTTGCCGACGCTGCTGATCGTCGCGGTGCTGACGCTGATCAAGTGGGCGCTGAATCTGATCATCTGGCTGACGATCCTGATGGCGCTGCTGTCGTGGCTCAATCCACGTTCGCCGGCCATGCCGATCCTGTACCAGCTCACGGCGCCGTTTCTGAATCCGCTGCGCCGCGTGGTGCCGCAACTCGGCGGCATCGACCTCTCGCCGATCCTGCTGTTCGTGATCGTGCAGGTGCTGCTGATGGTGGTCACCCGCGCGGCCGTTCAACTGACTTACTTTGTGATCTGAAGGCACATGTAGCGAGCATTCAGAAGCCGCCGCCCATCAAAAAGGCGGCGGCTTTGTTTCGTGCGTCGCTTATTGCTTCCGCTAATTGCTTCCGCTTATTGCTTCGTTAGCTGACCGTAGGCGACCGTGGTGTTGGTCGCTGTCTTGATCATGAAGAAAATCGTGCGCACGTACAGGTTGCTGCCCGTGATCGGCAGGAACGTAATCGCCGCATTGCCCGAATACGTCGCGCCCGATTTCAACGTGCAGGATGCGGTCGTGCCGGTCACGCTCAACGTGTAGAGATTCTTGCTGGATGACGGCGTGGCGAGCAGCAACGTGCCGGAGACCGGGCAGTTGCTCAATGTCCCGCTTAACGTGCCGTCGCTTGCAATCGTCAGCGACGAGCCGGTTTCCGCCCACGTGCCCGCGACGCTCGACTGCGTGACAGCTAGCGCATTCGCCGCGTCGTAGTTCCAGGACAGATTCACCGTGGTGCCATTCTCGACATAGCTGCCCGTGAACGTCTGGTTATTGACGAACGAGCCCGAGCCGGAGGTCGTCGGAAAATAGACGTTGCCGATGAATGCCGCACCTGAGGTGAGCGTCCAGTTCGGCGCGGTGGCCGCGATGACGCCGAAGAATTCCGACAAGCCGATGCCGCTTACAGTATTCAGGTAAGAGATGTTGCCCTGCGCATCGACGAGCGCCGTGGTCTTGTCGACGCCGAACTGCGTGGTCCAGACTCCTTCTACGCCGTTGCCCGAGGCCGCAGCCGAACCGCTCTGCGGACTGGACAGACTCGGCAGTGGCTCGCCACTGAGGGCGGGCGAAGAAGCTGGATCCGGCGCGCTTGCGGGACCGGGAGCACTTGCCACCGCCGGCGCCGAAGCGCTGCCGGCCGACGGCGTCGCCGCCGAATTGCCCCCGCCGCCACCGCCGCCGCACGCTGCCAGAGCGAGCGAAGCGAGCAGGGATAACGTCAATTTAGCCTTAATTTTCATATCCATTTTTGTTTTTGGGCGACTGCGCAGCCACTCAGATTGGCTGTATTACGCCGTTAGTAGTTTTGATCTCGATGTTTGCCGTCAGCGCCAATTCGTTGAATCATTCCAAAAATCCACTTGACAGAATCAAATCGCATGAACTCCTGTAATAATTGGAAAGGACGCTAGAGGAGTAAACGGCGGGATTTCGACAAGCTTTAATATTTGTTGAAGTTTTCGATAGCCGCATCCGTTGATGCCGATGAAATATCATGCATAACGAATTAAAATCGAAGCGGGTTGCGCGTATCTATTTGATTGGTCTTGTATTTAGATAGGCTTCCATCTGCATTCAATTTCCGCGATCTGATTGACAGCCGAAGCGTTACTCGCCGCGTTCCGTTGTGCGTGGTAGCGGGTGGATCCGGCCTCGATCTACCCGGCCGCGGCGCCTGATGACAGCAGAAGTCACTTCAGGATCCCCGTCGCAGGTAAAGCTCGCGAGAGACATAGCCGACCGAATGCGCGACAACACGCAAGGAAGCGCTGAATACGTGGCTGGCTTAGTGAGGTGAATCGTTGTGCCGTGGCGCTGAACACCGCGCGCGCCGCGCCAACGCTCCCGCAGCGAGCGCCCATTCAGACAGGCCGCTGACGTCCACGTTTGCCAAATCGCGTGAAACCCGCGTAGAATGGCGTGCTCTGCGGGCGTCGTATAATGGTAATACCCTAGCTTCCCAAGCTAGAGCCGTGGGTTCGATTCCCATCGCCCGCTCCAGATACTTTTCAGTCAGCCCGTGAATAAGCGGGCTGCTTCGCGAAAAGGTCTGCCTCTACCGCTCTCTTCCTCCGTCGCTTCCTGGGAATTTTTTCTCGAACGACAAATTCGACAATCGATTCATTTGCGCAAACCGGCCGAGAAAAACGTCGAGTAAGCGACACCGCCTCGATTGGCATCGGACAACGAAGTGCATGCCACCGGTAACTGTAAACCGCGGGAAGACCGGCGGCGAAAATGCGAACGCTTGCTGATGCTAGTTTCTCATCCAGATAATCGGCCCAAGCAAATACCTTACAAAACGATTAAATCAATTGCACAGCCATCCGCGTTACTTAAAATGTAATATCCCCACCCGCATTCATACTCCCCGTCGTCCCCGGTCCGTCTGGACGCGCCCTTTTCGGTTGTGCTACCTTACGCGCACTTGCAACGCCCGCTCCACTTTCCTGCTGATGCCTTCAGCAGAATCCAGCACGAGCCGCCTCCATGAAGGCGGCTTTTTTGTCATAGCGGCAGCCCGGCGCAGCGAGCCGTAAACCTTGTGCTCACCAGCCGTGCCGATCGGCGCTCGCGCCCCATAACGCGTGAGCATCGACAGGCACCGTGCAGCACGCGAGGCTTGCCGCGAAAGCCCTCACCCTTGTAGCAGCATCGAAGATGATCCACGATCCAAACGACGCCGGCCTGCCGGACGAACTCCCGACGCCCTCCAGCGAAACCGAACACCAGCCCACCGGCGAAGACGCGCCGCAAGAAGAAGCTCTGCATCGGCGCCGCATCCGCAGCTTTGTCACGCGCGCCGGCCGCGTCTCGACGGGCCAGCGGCGCGCCATGGACGAACTCGGCCCGCGCTTCGTGGTGCCCTTCGCTCCGCAGCAGCCCGACTGGAACAGCGTATTCGGCCGCGAGGCGCCACGCGTACTGGAAATCGGCTTCGGCATGGGAGCGACAACCGCTGAAATCGCCTCGCACCGTCCCGGCGACGATTTCCTCGGCGTCGAGGTGCATGAGCCGGGCGTCGGCGCACTGCTGAAACTGATGGGCGAACAGAACGTGGCGAACATCCGCATCATTCAGCACGACGCGGTCGAAGTGCTCGAACAGATGATCGCGCCGGACAGCCTCGACGGCGTGCATATCTTCTTTCCGGATCCGTGGCACAAGGCGCGCCACCACAAGCGCCGGCTGATCCAGCCGAAGTTTGTCGCGCTGCTGGTATCGCGCCTGAAACCCGGCGCCTACCTGCATTGCGCGACCGACTGGCAGAACTACGCCGAACAGATGCTCGAAGTGCTGGGCGCCGAACCGGCGCTGGAAAACACCGCCGACGGCTATGCGCCGCGTCCGGAGTACCGTCCGGTGACGAAGTTCGAACGCCGTGGGCTGCGGCTCGGACACGGCGTGTGGGATCTGGTCTTCCGCAAACGCAGCGCTGCGTAAGCGCGCAGCGAGGTTGGCCGGCAAATAAAAAAGGTCCGCACATGCGGACCTTTTCTCATGGATCGTGCGAAACGGAAGCGCTCAATCCGTCCAGCTCAACGCGCCGCTGTAGCCGACCAGCAGGATCAACAGTCCGAAGCCGATGCGATACCACGCAAACGCGGTGAAATCGTGCGCGGCGATGTAGCGCAACAGCCAGCGCACGCAGGCGAAAGCGCTGACGAAGGCCGCCACGAAACCGACCGCGAAGGTGCCGAGCGCGTCGACGGAAAGCACATGCCAGTCTTTGTACAGCTCGTAACCGGTCGCGCCGAAAATGATCGGAATCGCGAGGAAGAAGGAAAACTCCGTGGCGACGCGCCGGTCGAGACCGAACAGCATCCCGCCGATGATCGTCGAACCCGAGCGCGACATGCCCGGAATCAGCGCGAAGCATTGCGCGAGGCCGACTTTCAGCGCGTCCAGCGCGTTCAGGTCGTCCACGCTCTGCACACGCGCCGCCGGCTCGCCGCGCGCGCGCTGACGCGATTCCGCCCACAGGATCACGACGCCGCCCGCCACCAGCGCGAACGCGACCGGCACCGGCGAGAACAACGCCGCCTTGATCGATTTTTCGAACAGCAAGCCAAGCACGATCGCCGGAATCGTGGCGATGATCACGTTCAGCGTGAAACGGCGCGCATCCGGCCGGCTCGGCAAGCCGGACACCACACTGCCGATGCGGCGGCGAAATTCCCAGCACACCGCGAGAATCGCGCCGAGCTGGATCACGACATCGAAGGTTTTCGCGTGCTCATCGGTAAAGTTCAGCAGACTGCCCGCGACGATCAAATGCCCGGTGCTCGACACGGGCAAAAACTCCGTCAACCCTTCGACGACGCCCAGAATCAGCGCCTTGCAAGCCAATAGCCAGTCCATCCGTGCCCCTCATCGCTGTAGATAGTCGGAACGCACAGGGCCGGCTCGGAAAACGCGCGGCCCTGCCGGCCGCGCGCCGCGTCATTTTTCGACGATCTGCACGCGTATGCCGTTTGTAAGGATGGTGATTGTACCGGGTTCGTAATTCACTCCGGCAAATTGCAGTTGTTCGGGCTTGAAGGTGTAGATCGGATAGTTGGTCAGCAACTGCGTGGCGAGCACTGCCGCCGCCGCGTTGATCTGCTGCGTGTAGGCCTGCGCCTGCCCGCTCACGCTGACGTTGTCGACGTTCGGCGACTTGAGCACGACCGATTTGCTGGCGGCGTCGTAGGCCAGTTCGCTCGACAGCGTGAACACGCCGTCGACCGGCTGCGGCATGAAGGGACTCACGAGGCGCGCGTCGAGCTTCACCGAGACGCGGTTCGCGTCCGGCAGCAAGCCGACCACCGGGTTGGTGAGCGCGACATCGAACACTTGCGAGACCGTACGCTGATAGGGAAATTTGCGCTGCACCGCGTCCTGCACCTGTTGCCGCGAGAACGTGTACTGCGAGGGGATGAACGGAAAAGTCGACGTCGCGCAGGCCGCGAGCGAAACGGTGATGCCGAGCGCGCTACAGCCTGTCAGCGCGGCAAGCAGGAAGCGGCGCCGGGCCGGCGCAGCGGGTCGAGTCATGCGAAATCTCCTGTGGAAACTTGTACGGGCATGCGATTGCGTTGTTTGTTTTCGGCTTGTGGTTTGTGGTTTGCTGCTTGCAGCGATTCGCTCGCGCGCGTTAGCAGCGAGCCACCGGTTGCGCGTGCGGTTGAGTTTGAGTTTCAAGCTGCGTGAGCCACGCGAGGGCCTCGCCGCGGTTCGTGCCGCACATTTCCATCTGCGGTTGCAGACCGGAACAGCACGCCGGCCGCTCCGGCTGGCCGAAGATCGCGCAGCGCAGATCGTCGCCGAGTTGCGCGCAGCGCACGCCCGCCGGCTTGCCGTTCGGCATGCCCGGAATCGGACTCGAAATCGACGGCGCAATACAGCACGCGCCGCAATCGGGGCGGCACGCGTGACCGGCCACGTGGAACGGAGACTCGCGCTTCACGGCGCTGTTCGACACATCACTCACGACATTTTTCCTGAACCCGAAAACGGGCAACGCACTATCAGACCCGCATTGTGCCACCGCATTCCGTGCGACCTTTTTACGCAATCGGGCGAATGCCCGCTCACGTAAACTCGCAGGATCCGAAAGGCCATGCTCAAGAGGCGTCCGCGCGGTTCGATCCGATCGCGCGAACCGCGGCGGTCTGCTTCTTCCTCGATGGCCGCCCGCCAGCCGTCGAGTCCTTCATGTCCATCGCCAGCATGCTGTTCCGCCCTGACCTGCTCGCCAAATACAGTGCGAACGGCCCACGGTATACGTCCTATCCGACCGCCCTGCAGTTCCGCGACAACTTCGATCCCGCCGACTATTTGCGCGCCGCCGCCGACCCGGGCGCGTCGGCCACGGATCTCTCGCTGTACTTCCACATTCCGTTTTGCGACACCGTGTGCTTCTACTGCGGTTGCAATAAGGTCGCCACGAAAAACCGCGCCCATGCGCGTCCGTACCTCGAGCGGCTGAAACGCGAAATGGCTCTGCAGGCGGCATGTTTCGACACGCGGCGTCCGGTGTCGCAATTGCACTGGGGCGGCGGCACGCCGACTTTTCTGTCGCACGACGAAACAGCCGAGTTGATGGCCGCCACGCGAGAGCACTTCACGCTGCTGCCCGATGCTAACGCCGAATATTCGATCGAAGTCGATCCGCGCGAAGCATCGCCTGAGACCATCGCGCATCTGCGGAAGCTGGGTTTCAATCGGCTGAGCCTTGGCGTGCAGGACTTCGATCCGGTCGTGCAGCAGGCAATCAACCGCATTCAACCGCTCGAGATGACCGCCTCGGTGATGCAGGCCGCGCGCGACACCGGATTTCACTCGATCGGTGTCGATCTGATTTACGGACTGCCGCATCAAACGGTCGAGAGCTTCAGCCGTACGCTCGACACGATGCTCGCGCTTGCGCCCGATCGTCTCTCGGTGTTTGCCTATGCGCACATGCCACAGCTCTTCAAGATGCAACGTCAGATGGACTCTGCCACGCTGCCTTCGCCCCAAGTGCGACTCGCGATCCTGCAGCGCGTGGTCGAACGTCTGACGGGCGCGGGTTATGTGTACATCGGCATGGATCACTTCGCGCTGCCCACGGACGAACTCGCGCGCGCGCAAGCGCAACGGACCTTGCACCGTAATTTCCAGGGCTATAGCACGCGGGCTGAATGCGATCTGATCGGCTTCGGCGCATCGTCGATCGGCAAAGTCGGCGACGTGTACGCGCAGAACATCAAGGATTTGCCGGGCTACGCCGCGGCGATCGATGCCGGCAAGCTCGCCATCGCACGCGGCGTGCGCCTTTCCGCCGACGACCGTCTGCGCCGCGACGTGATCACGCAACTGATGTGCAACCTGGAATTGCGCTTCGACGAATTCGAAGCGGCTTATGGCATCCACTTCGCCGAGACGTTCGAGCCGGAGCTGGAGCGTTTGCACGGCTTCGAGCAGGACGGCCTGGTGTCGCTCGCAGCGGACAAGCTTGAAGTGCGGATGGCCGGACGCATGCTGGTGCGCAACATCGCGATGGTGTTCGACCGGTATCTCGGCCAGCAGACACTCGAACGATTTTCCCGCACGGTTTGAAGGCCTTGAGGCGGACGAAAGCAACTGGCTTGCCCGTCGTCGAATTTTCGGCCATAATCTGCGTCTTCGCCGCGCGCCAGCTTCTGACGCGTGCGCTGCAAGACCTGCCCAGGTGGTGAAATTGGTAGACGCAGGGGACTCAAAATCCCCCGCCGCAAGGCGTGCCGGTTCGATTCCGGCCCTGGGCACCAACGAATTCGAAAGACCGCTGTTTCCGTATTTCCTCGAACCCCGCCAGCGCATGCTGCTCGCGGGGTTTGTCGTTTCTGGGCCGCCTGAAAACCTCAACGGACTCAAACGGCGTGAGTGCGAACATCGCCCCTCACGCCATTCGAGACATCTTTACTGCCCCACCACCCGCGCGCCACCGTGCACAGCCGCGCGCCGGCGCTTGAACACATACCCGCCCCACATCACCACGAGCCACGCCGGCACCAACCACACCGACACCGACAGACCCGGCGTCATCGCCAGAATCACTAGGATCAGCGCCATGAACGCGAGGCAGATCCAGTTGCTGACCGGGAACCAGAACGACTTGAACACGAGCGTCTCGCCGGCCGCGACCATCGCCTTGCGCGACTTCAGATGCGTCAGGCTGATCAGCGCCCAGTTCAGCACCAGCGCCGCCACCACCAGCGCCATCAGCAAGCCGAGCGCTTCGGCCGGAATCAGATAGTTGACGATCACGCACGTAAACGTGGCGAGCGCCGACAACCCGATCGCCATATACGGCACGCCGCGCCGGTCGACCTTCATCAGCGCGCGCGGGGCATTACCCTGCTCCGCGAGGCCGTACAGCATGCGGCTATTCGCATACACGCCGCTGTTGTACACCGACAGCGCCGCGGTCAACACCACCACGTTGAGGACGTTCGCGGTCAGCGTCGAACCGATCTGCGAGAAGATCATCACGAACGGACTGCCGCCCGCCGCCACTTCATTCCACGGGTACAACGACAGCAGCACCGCGAGCGAGCAGATGTAGAAAATCAGAATCCGGTAGATCACCTGATTCACGGCCTTCGGAATGCTCTTCTGCGGCTCGTCGGCTTCCGCCGCCGTAATGCCGATCAGCTCCAGCCCGCCGAACGAAAACATGATGACCGCGAGCATCATGAAGAGGCCATGAAACCCATGCGGGAAAAAGCCGCCGTGGGACCAGAGGTTGGAGATCGAGGCTTGCGGGCCGCCGTGGCCGCTGATCAACAGATAGCCGCCGAACATGATCATGCCGATCACCGCCACGACCTTGATGATCGCGAACCAGAACTCGGTTTCGCCGTAGGCTTTGACGTTGGCGAGATTGATCGCGTTGATCAAGGCGAAACACACCAGCGCCGACACCCACGTCGGCACGCCGGGCCACCAGTAATGCACATAGGTGCCGACGGCGGTCAGCTCGGCCATGCTCACGAGCACATACAGCACCCAGTAGTTCCAGCCGGACAGAAAGCCGGGAAAGTCGCCCCAATATTTGTACGCGAAGTGGCTGAACGAACCGGCCACCGGCTCCTGCGCCACCATTTCGCCCAACTGCCGCATGATCATGAAGGCGATGATGCCGCCGATCGCGTAGCCGAGAATCATCGACGGCCCGGCTGCCTGCAACACGCTGGCGGAGCCGAGAAACAAGCCGGTGCCGATCGCGCCGCCCAGCGCGATCAGTTGGATATGGCGATTCTTGAGCCCGCGCTTCAGGCCGTCTTGCTGCTGTGCACTATTCAACATTGCGCCCCAGTGTATGGATATCGATCACCTGATCGGACTTATGGTCCGGCCCGGCAGAACCTGAAATTTTACCGTGGCCGATAAAGCCTAAATACTGGGAGCAACCCGCGCTTGGTTCTGCGCCGCACTTAACGGCGCGGATAGTGATTGTCACTGGCGCAGGGCTTCTGTATGTTGCCCTAGTCGAGCTTTTCAGCCTTCGGAGATTCAACATGTCGCCCAAACGTTTGCTTTGCGCCGCTGCTTTGTGTCTCTGCTTCACGGGCGCCGCCGCGCTCGCTCAAACCACCGCGCCCGCCGCGGCACCGGCGCCTGCGCCCACCATGGCGCCCGCTGCCGAGCCGGCCGACGAGCCGGGCATGGAGGCGAGCGCGCCCGAAGCGCCGGCTCCGGCACCCGTGGCGCCCGCCGCACCGCCCGCCAAGGCCGCCGCCGCGGCGCCCCCCACCGCGCCCATGACCGGGCCAGTGCGCAACGTCGTGCTGGTGCACGGCGCGTTCGTCGACGGCTCGAGCTGGAACGGCGTGGTCGCCAAATTGCAGCAGAAGGGCTATCACGTGAGCTCGGTGCAGAATCCGCTCACCTCCCTCGCCGACGATGTCGCCGCGACCCGCCGCGTCCTCGCGCGTCAGAACGGGCCGACCATACTGGTGGGACACTCGTGGGGCGGCGTCGTGATCACCGAGGCGGGCGCGAACGCGCCGAACGTCGCCGGTCTCGTCTATATCGCGGCGATCGCACCGGACCTGCACGAGTCGACCATGGATCTGATGAAGCGCGCCCCGGCGGCCGCGGGCGCCAGCATCATGACGGATTCGAGCGGCTTCCTCTGGCTCGACCGCACGAAATACCACGCGGACTTCGCCGCGGACGTCCCTGAGAATCTGACGCGCGTACTGGCCACCGCCCAGGTACCGATCGCCGCGACAGCATTTAATGAAACGGTCAGCCAGGTCGCGTGGAAGGAAAAGCCGTCGTGGTACGTGCTCACGACGCGCGACCGGGCGGTGTCGCCGGACGTGGAAAAATTCATGGCCGACCGGATGGGCGCCAAGATCGTGCCGATGGCGTCGAGCCACCTGGCACCCGTGTCGCACGCGGGCGCGATTGCCGACGTGATCGATCGCGCGGCGCGCGAATTGAGCCGGCAGCAGTAGTCCCGTTCAGGCGTATGCGCGTATCCCATCGCGCATACGCCTGTCGAAACAAACCAACCCCAACGCGTTTCAGCGCAGATTCGTGGTCGCCAGTTCGACGACCTCGTCACCGCGGCCGTTCAGCACGGCCCGCAGCATATACAGGCTGAAGCCCTTGGCCTGCGCCCACTGGATTTTCGGCGGCATTGCGAGTTCGTGCTTCGCGGTCACCACGTCGATCACCGCCGGGCCCGGATGCGCGAACGCTTCGCGCAATGCCGGCTCGATGTTCTCGGACAGCTCGATTCGGACACCATAGATTCCCGCGCCGCGCGCGATCGCCGAGAAGTCGGTCGTGGCCAGATCGGTGCCGGCCTCGAGATAGCCGCCCGCCTTCATCTCCATCGCGACGAAGCCGAGCGTGCTGTTGTTGAACACCACGACCTTGATCGGCAGATTGAGCTGACGCGCGGTGAGCAGATCGCCGAGCAGCATCGACAGGCCGCCGTCGCCCGATAGCGAAATCACCTGGCGGCCCGGCTCGGCTGCCTGCGCGCCCAAGGCCTGCGGCATCGCATTGGCCATCGAGCCGTGATTGAACGAGCCGTGCAGCGTGCGCTTGCCGTTCATGGTCAGATAACGCGCGGCCCAGAGCGTCGGCGTGCCGACGTCGACGGAGAACACCGCGTCTTCGTTGGCGACCTTGTCGACGATGCTGGTGAGGTATTGCGGATGAATGGCGCGCCCCGGATCGGACGGCCGCGCGAGGTCGTCGAGGTCCTTGCGCGCGCTCGCATAGTGCTTGCGCGCATTCTCGAGGAAGCGCCGGTCGGTCTTGCGCTTGAGCTTCGGCATCAGCGCCTGCAAGGTCGCCTTCACATCGCCAACCAGACCGAGCTTCAACGGCGCGCGCTTGCCCAGCGCGGAGCCGCGCCGGTCGATTTGCACCACGTTGCCATGCGACGGATAGAAGTTGCGATACGGGAAATCGGTGCCGAGCATCACGAGCGTGTCGCACGACATCATCGCGTGGTAGCCGGAGCTGAAGCCGATCAGCCCGGTCATGCCGACGTCGAACGGGTTGTCCCACTCCACGTATTGCTTGCCGCGCAACGCATGCACGGTCGGCGCGCCGAGCTGATCGGCGAAGGCGACCACTTCATCGTGCGCGCCGGCGCAGCCGCTGCCGCACAGCAGCGTCACGCCGCCCGCCTGGTTGAGCAGATCGGCGAGCCGGTCGAGATCCGCCTCGGACGGCACCACCGTCGAGCGTTCCAACGTGCCGGCCCACGCCGGCGTTTCCTCCGGCGCTTCGCCCAGCGCGACATCGCCCGGCAGCACGATCACGGCAACGCCGCGTTCTTCGATCGCGGTGCGCATGGCGCGCGCCAGCACGCGCGGAAACTGCGACGGGTTCGTCACCAGTTCGACGTAGTGACTGCACTCCTTGAACAGCTCTTGCGGATGGGTTTCCTGAAAGTAGCCGAGCCCGATCTCCGACGACGGAATGTGCGCCGCAATCGCGAGCACAGGCTGATGATTGCGATGGCAGTCGTACAGGCCGTTGATCAGGTGCAGATTGCCGGGACCGCAACTGCCCGCGCAGACGGCGAGCTTGCCGGTCGCGGCGGCATCGGCGCCGGCGGCGAAGGCGGCCACTTCTTCGTGGCGCGTGTGCATCCAGCGAATCGAACCGAGGCGCTGCAAGCTATCCGACAGGCCGTTCAGGCTGTCGCCCGTCACGCCCCAGATTCGCTCGATGTCTGCCGCCGCCAGTGTTTTGGCCAGATAATCCGCGATAGTCTGCTTACCCATGCTGTACTCCGCTCAGTGAGAAAGACGCTGCCTCCGGAATGCAGGAGAGTAACGCTTCCTCACGAAACGTGCCGTCACGGTGCCGCTGTAAGCGTGGTGAAATGGCCGCGCCTGGGAGGACAGCCAGTTGTCGCGCGATCAGCGCAGCATGAACGACATCGCCGACAGGCAATTCAGCATGCGCACCACATGTTCCGCCGACGCCGCGCTAAAGCGCAGCGTGACCGCATCGACGCGCGTGAGCGTCGGCCATTGGCAGAACAGATCGGCGAGCGCGCTGGTTTGCACGCGCAGTTCGCATTCCACTGGCTTCGCTTCGGCGCGTGTGGATTCTCGTGCGTGTCCTTTGGCGAGATGCTGCTGGACCACTTCACGCGCGGCGGCTTCGATAGCGGCGCGCGCGCTTGCCGGCGATTGCGTGACGCCGCTCGCGTGCCCCGTCGCGCTCTTGGTGACGACAAACCGCGCGCCAGGAAAACGCGGCGCGGTTTCTTCGGCGAAGACGTCATCGCCGGATAAAAGCGCGACCTGTACGCCATATTCTTCCGCCAGCGCGCCATAGACGCCCGCCTCGCCGACCTCGACACCGTTCAGCGAAACGCGAGCGAAGGCAAAGCTGTTGATGGTGTGCGCGAGGATGCCGCGCGTTTGCGACATCGCGTGATAGCCGATCATGAAGACCAGCGCCGCGCCGTATTCGAGCCCGGCCATCATGCCAAGCGTGCGCGGCTTGCCGAGCACCACCTGGGCGCGCGCATCGAGCAGGTCGGGCAGCAGATTGCGAAAGCCGCCGTGAGAGTCATTGACCCATACGCGCGTCGCGCCGCCGGCGAATGCGCCTTCGATTGCGGCGTTGGCTTCGAGCGTCATCCAGCGGCGTGCCGCTTCGTATTCGCCGTTGCCCGCGCGCGTTTGTTCAGGATGAAACACACCGGCGATGCCTTCGATGTCGGTGGAAATGAGGACTTTCATCAGGGAGTGGGCTTGAGTAGTTGGGCGAGATCGGGGACTGAGTCACGCAGCGATAGCCGCCGGTGGCCGTCGCACCCGGTGACGGACGCAGCGCTCCACAACGCATCGAGAATCGCCTGCTCCACGCTGTCCGCGCACGCGCGAAAGAGCGGGTCCAGACGCTCGTCGGCGAGCAATGGCGGGAGCGTGATGAAGTCGGCGCCGTGCGGCACGGTATAGGCCGTCGAAAATGCGAGTGCGATATCGCCGCTGCCGTGGCCGTACACCGAGCCGGTGCGCGCAAGACCCGCGGCCGCACGCAATGAGAGACGCTTGAGCTGGCGCGCGTCGAGCGGCGCGTCGGTGGCGACGATCATGATGATCGAGCCTTGCTCCGGCTTCGTTGCCGCCGCCGCCGCCGTCGCCGCTTTGGCCGCGCGTGCGGCCAGCACACGGCCGAGCGGCGTGCCGTCGACGGTCAGCATCGGCAGGCGGCCGAAGTTCGCCAGCACGAGTGCGCCGACGGTATAGCAACGGCTCGCTATGCTCACCACACGCGACGCATTGCCGATGCCGCCCTTCAGATCGAAGCACGACATGCCCCGGCCCGCGCCGACCGATCCACTCACGACATCCGCGCTGGCCGCTGCATACGCATCGTCGAAATGCTGCGCGGTGACGGCGAGTGCCTGGATATCGTTCAGATACCCGTCATTGCATTCGAACACCAAGGGATTGACCGTCGACCACTCGCGCCCGATCTGCGGATTCGCGCGAATGGCCGCACGAATCTGCGCCTGCGCGACGGCGGCAACGCCGAATGTGTTGGTCAACGCGACCGGCGTTTCCAGCGTGCCGAGTTCCTCAACTTGCACGAGCCCAATGCTTTTGCCGAACCCGTTGATCACCGACGACGCCGCCGGCACCTTGTCGAGAAACGAATCGCCGTCGTGCGGACGAATCACGGTCACGCCGGTTTGCACGGCACCCTGATCGAGCGTGCAATGACCAACCGTCACGCCCGGCACATCGGCAATCGTGCCGAGCGGACCCGCCGGCAACGTACCGATATGCGGCGCGTTCTGAACCCAAGTCGAATTCATGGCCGGTCGAGCTTCGGATCGAGCGCATCGCGCAAACCGTCGCCGAGCAGGTTGAACGCCAGCACGGTCAGGAAAATCGCCAGGCTCGGAAACAGCGCGATATGCGGCGCGGTGACCATGTCGGCGCGCGCTTCGTTGAGCATCGCGCCCCACTCCGGCGTCGGCGGCTGCGCGCCGAGCCCGAGAAACGACAAACTTGCGGCGGTGATGATCGAAGTGCCGATACGCATCGTGAAGTACACCACCACCGAGGAAATCGTCCCCGGCAGAATGTGCCGCACGATGATCGTCCAATCCGACGCGCCGATGCTGCGCGCCGCCTCGATATACGTGAGCTGCTTGAGCATCAGGGTATTGCCGCGCACGAGCCGCGCGAACGCCGGAATGCTGAAGATCGCGACCGCGCAGATCACGTTGATCATGCCGTTGCCGAGAATCGCCACCACGCCGATGGCCAGCAGAATGCCGGGAAAGGCGAACAGCACATCGGCGACGCGCATCGTGATGCGATCCCACCAGCCTTCGTAGTAGCCGGCCAGCAGGCCGAAGAACGTGCCGATCACCGCGCCGATCGCAACGGACAGAAAGCCCGCTTCGAGCGAAATGCGCGAACCCGCCAGAATGCGGCTGAAAATATCGCGGCCCAGCGAATCCACGCCGAACCAGTGCGCGGCGGACGGCCCTGCATTCAACGCGTCGTAGTCGAAGAAATTCTCCGGATCGTACGGCACGATGTGCGGCGCAATGATCGCGAGCGCAATCAACAGCAGCACGAAGATGCCGGCGCCGAGCGCCACGTGCTGCTTACGGAATTTGCGCCAGAACTCGCTCCACGGCGTGCGGATCGCGCGTTCTGCTTTGGCGGCTTGCGCCGCGGTCGGCTCGGTGGCGGTCGTGCTCATGCGGGCCTCACTTGAAACGGATGGTCGGGTTGATCACGGCGTACAGCACGTCCACGACCAGATTGATGATGATGAATTCCAACGAGAACAACAGCACTTCAGCCTGAATCACCGGATAGTCGCGCATCGATACTGCGTCCACCAGCAGGCGCCCGAGGCCCGGCCAGTTGAACACCACTTCGACCACGATCGAGCCGCCCAGCAGAAAGCCGAATTGCAGGCCCATCATCGTGATCACGGGAATCATCGCGTTGCGCAGGCAGTGTTTGACGATCACGAGACGTTCGGGCACGCCCTTGGCGCGCGCGGTGCGCACGAAATCTTCGTTCATCACTTCGACGAACGACGCGCGGGTGAAGCGTGCCATCACCGCCGCGACGGCCGCGCCGAGCGTGAGCGACGGCAGCACGTAGCTCTGCCACGAACCGTCGCCGACGATAGGCAACCAGCCGAGCTTCACCGAAAAAATCTCCATCAGCAGCATGCCGAGCGCGAACGCGGGAAACGAAATGCCCGACACCGCGAGCGTCATGCCGAGCCGGTCGGGCCAGCGGTTGCGCCACACGGCCGAGACGATGCCGATGCCCATGCCCAGCACGACCGCCCACACCATGCTGGCGAGCGTGAGCAGCAGCGTCGGCATGAAACGTTCGCCGATTTCCTGGCTGACCGGACGCTTGCTGCGCGTCGAGATGCCGAAGTCGCCGTGCGCGATCTTCACGAAGAAGCTGGCGAATTGCTGCGGCATCGGCTTGTTCAGGCCGAGGTCGGCACGCACCAGCGCGACGGTCGCCTCGTCCGCATCGGGACCGGCGGCGAGCCGCGCCGGATCGCCCGGCAACAGATGCACGAACAGGAACACCAGCACGGCGACGATGAAGAGCGTCGGCAGCAGGCCAAAGAGACGTTTGACGAGGAAGTTCAACATGACATCCAATCCGGCAATGATGCGGGCAACGAAAGATCTTGTGCGGCGCGTAATGGTGCAAAACAGCGCCCGTACGGCACGGCGTGCCAATGAAACGACACGCCGGCGCGCACGGTCAGCTCATTACTTGATCGCGATCTCGTCGAAATTGAACGAACCGTCCGGCGCCACATAGGCACCCGACAGACGCTTGCTGCGCGCGTACACGACCTTCTCCTTGACGAGGAAGATCCACGGCGCGTCGGCCCAGATGCGCTTTTGCGCGTCGGTGTAGAGCTCGGCCTTCTTCGTGCGGTCGGTGGTTTCGAGCGCTTGCTTCAGGTCGCTGTCGACGGTGTCGTTCTTGTAATAGGCGGTATTGACCATCTTCGGCGGGAACGAGACCGACGCGAGCAGCGGCGTGATCGCCCAATCCGCTTCGCCCGTCGACGACGACCAGCCCGCGTAGTACATGCGCACCGGTGCCGTTGAGGCGTCCTGCGCGCTTTCCACCTTGGCGACGCGCTGACCCGCCTCGAGCGCTTCGACCTGCGCCTTGATGCCCACTTGCGCGAGTTGCTGCTGCACGAACTGAATCACCTTCTGCGCGGTCGAGTAGTTATACGCGGACCACAGCGTGGTTTCAAAACCGTTTGGATAGCCCGCTTCTTTCAGCAAGGCGCGCGCCTTCGCCGGATCGTACGGCCACGGGCCCTGCTTCACCGCGTAGTCGACGCCTTGCGGCACCACGCCGTCGGCCGGCGTCGCATAGCCGGCGAACACGACCTTGGTGAGCGCGTCCTTGTTGACCGCATAGTTCAGCGCTTCACGCACCTTCGGATTGTCGAACGGCTTCTGGTTCACGTTCAGGCTGATGTAGCGCTGAATGATCGACGGCGACGCGATCAGATCGACCTTCGGGCTCGACTGCAATTGCGCGGCCTGTTCGAACGGCACCTGGAACGCGAAATCCGCTTCGCCGGTGCGCATCAATGCAGCGCGCGTGTTGTTGTCGACCACCGGCTTCCAGTCGATCGCGTCGACCTTCGGGTAGCCCTTCTTCCAGTAGCCGGCGAACTTCTTCACCGTCAAATCGCCCGCCGGATCCCACTTCACCAGTTCGAACGGACCCGTGCCGACCGGATGGAACGCGATGTCCTTGCCGTACTTCTTCAGCGCGTCCGGCGAAATCATCACCGCCGACGGATGCGCCAGCACGTTGACGAACGCCGAGAACGGCGCCTTCAGCGTGATCTTCACCGTGTACGGATCGACCACTTCGGTCTTCTCGATGCGGTTGAACATGTTGTAGCGCTTGAGCTTGTTCGCCGGATCGGTGACGCGGTCGAAGTTCGCTTTCACCGCGGCGGCGTTGAAGTCGGTGCCGTCCTGGAACTTCACGCCGTGGCGCAGTTTGAACGTGTAGACCTTCGCATCCGGGCTGGCTTCGTAGCTATCGGCCAGCACGTTGACCAGCTTCATGTCCTTGTCGAACCCGAACAGCCCTTGATAGAACGACTTGGCGACGGCTTGCGAGAGCGTGTCGTTGGCATCGTACGGATCGAGCGTCGTGAAGGTGGAGGCGACGGCCATCACGGCCGTGGTGTCGGCATGCGCCGCATTGCCCGCGAGCATCGCGAACACCACCGCGCCGCCGCTGATCAGCGCGCGCAAACGAAACGGAGAAGACGGGACCAGCAGGTTCATGAGGTTGGCTCCAGGCTGCGAAATGAAAACAGGTTGTGGTGCTGCGAGAAGAAGCGTGTTGCTTTAGGTTTTTAGTACGCGCCGCCGACACGATGCTGGGCGACGAAATGATCCGGTCCGACCGCAACGAGCGGCGCCACGACGGGTTCATCGTGTAGCGCACGGATCGGGCTCGGAATCTCGTCCGCGGCGAGCATGCGTTTCGCGTGACGGCGCGCCGGATCGGCGACCGGCACCGCGCCCATCAGCTTGCGTGTGTAGGGATGCTGTGGCGCTTCGAACACCGCGCGGCGCGGGCCGATTTCGACGATCTGGCCGAGGTACATCACCGCGACCCGATGACTGACGCGTTCGACCACGGCCATATCGTGCGAAATGAACAGATACGCGACGCCGAGTTCACGCTGCAAATCGAGCATCAGATTGACGATCTGCGCTTGCACGGAGACGTCGAGTGCGGACACGGATTCGTCGGCGATCACGACTTTGGGGTTCAACGCCAGTGCCCGCGCAATCGCGATGCGTTGCCGTTGACCGCCGGAGAATTCGTGCGGATAGCGTCGCGCGGCTTCGGGCGGCAGGCCGACTTTTTCGAGCAGCCACGCCACGCGCGCCTGCGCTTGCGCACCCTGCGCGACGCCGTGCACGAGCAGCGGCTCCATGATCGAGAAGCCGACGGTCAAGCGTGGATTCAGCGAGGCGAACGGGTCCTGGAAAATAAACTGGATATCTCGGCGCAGCGCCTGCAACGCGGGGCCCGTCAGCGAACTGATTTCCTTGCCGTTGAATTCGATCGACCCGCTTTGACTTTCGACGAGACGCAGCAGCGAGCGGCCCGTGGTCGATTTGCCGCAACCCGACTCGCCGACCAGCGCGAGCGTTTCGCCGGGCCGCAAATCGAAGCTGACTTTTTCCACCGCGTGCACGCGGCCCGTCAAGCGGCCGAACAATCCGCTCTTGACCGGAAAGCGCGTGACCAGATCACGAACCCGCAGAATCGGCGGCGTGGTTTCTTGCACCAGCGGCTGCGTTTCTGCGGCGACGGCGGCAGCGGGACGCACGGCCTGATCGGTGCCGCTCAGGCTCGCCTGCTCGACGGTCAGGATCGGAAACTTGGCCGGCTGATCCGTGCCCTGCATCGCACCGAGACGCGGCACCGCGGCGAGCAACGCCTTCGTATAAGGATGCGACGGCGCGGCGAACAACGCGTCGGACGCGCCCTCTTCCACCTTCTCACCGCGATACATCACGAGCACGCGATCGGCCACTTCGGCGACTACGCCCATGTCGTGCGTGATGAAGATCACGCCCATGTTCATCTCGTCCTGCAAACCGCGAATCAATTGCAGGATCTGCGCCTGGATCGTCACGTCGAGCGCGGTGGTCGGTTCGTCGGCGATCAGCAGCGCCGGCTTGCACGACAGCGCCATCGCGATCATCACGCGCTGGCGCATGCCGCCCGACAGTTGATGCGGAAAACGCGCCGCCACGCGCCGCGCTTCCGGAATGCGCACGAGTTCGAGCAGGCGCAGCGTCTCGGCGTGCGCGGCGGAGCGGCTCTTGCCCTGATGCAAGGCGATGGCCTCGCTGATCTGATCGCCCACCGTGAAGACCGGATTGAGTGACGTCATCGGCTCCTGAAAGATCATCGCGATGTCGGCGCCGCGAATCGAACGCATCGTGCCGGACGACGCTTTCGCGAGATCGAGCACGCTGCCGTCGCGGCGCCGGAAAGCGATGCTGCCGCCGGCAAGGCGCCCACCGCCATGCTCGATCAGCCGCATCAACGCGAGTGAAGTGACCGATTTGCCCGAACCCGATTCGCCGACGATCGCCAGCGTCTCGCCGCGCTCGACTGTCAGCGAGAGATTGCGCACCGCGTTGAAGGTGGTGTCGCCGCTGCGGAATGCGACCGACAGATCGTCGACCGCGAGCACGCGTTGCGGCGGCAAGGTTTCGATAAGCGGACGGGCGGTGTGCGATGAAGTCGGCACGGTGGTTCCTTTGAATTCGAACGCGGCTAACGGGGGTTCATGCTGTAAGCGGCCAGACTGACTAGCGGTAAATCGCCGTCACCGGCGCTTCGCCGAGCCGCGCGAAACCGCGATACATGCCTTCGGTATTGAACGGCAGCGTGACATTGCCGCGCGCATCGACGGCAATCAGGCCGCCGCGTCCGTCGATCTTTGGCAGGCGGTTCATCACCACGTCGTCGGCTGCTTCCTGCAGCGACACATTGCGGTAAGCCATTTGCGCGGCGACGTCGTAGGCCGCAACCATGCGCATGAACATTTCACCCGAGCCGGTGGTCGAGACCGCGCAGGTCGCGTCGTCCGCATAGCAGCCCGCGCCGATTAGGGGCGTATCGCCGACCCGGCCGGCCTGCTTGTTGGTGACGCCGCCCGTCGATGTCGCTGCCGCCACGTGTCCATGCTGATCGAGCGCGACGGCGCCGACGGTGCCGAACTTGCGGTTCGGATCGATCGGTTCGTGCGGCGTCGGATCGTCGTCAGTGGGAGACGGCGCGGCGGCGAGCGTGGCGCCGTCGTGATCGAGCATGGCGCGCTGTTGCCCGCGCGCGATCAGCCATTGGCGATGGCGCGCTTCAGTATGGAAATACTCGGGCTCGGCGAATTCGAGTCCTTGCGCGGCGGCGAACGCTTCCGCGCCTTCGCCGGTGAACAGCACATGCTCGCTGCGTTCGAGCACGCGGCGCGCCGCCAGAATCGGATTGCGCACGCGCTTCACGCAGCAGATCGCGCCGGCGTCGAGCGTGCTGCCGTCCATGATCGCCGCGTCGAGTTCGTGCGTGCCGGCCGCGGTGTAGACCGCGCCGCGGCCCGCGTTGAAGAGCGGGCAGTCTTCGAGCAGGCGTACCGCTTCGCTGACGGCGTCGAGCGCGCTGCCGCCGTCGGCGAGCACGCGCTGGCCGGCGCTCAGCACCGCGTGCAACGCGGCGTGGTAGTCGGCTTCGGCGCTGGCCGACATCGACGAGCGCAGGATCGTCCCTGCCCCGCCATGAATGGCAATGACTGCGTTGGAGTTCATCGTTTGGCTTTCGTAGTGCGAGGAGTGCGGGAAGTTCGGGTGGTTCGGGTCGCGCCGCGCGCGGGCCGCGAGCTCGTGCCGGCAGCCTCGGCTTGCGGGTCGACGAGCCACGGCAGCAGGAATTCGCTGACTTCGGCGGCGGCCTTCACCGAGCGTTTGGCCCGATACGCCACCGCGTCGCACAGCGCCTCGATCACGGCGAGCACGGCCGAATCGGCATTCGCCGCGAGCCGCCGGTCGGCGCGGACGTAGAGCGAGATGTCGGCGAACTGCGCGAGCGGCGAACGCGGACTGTCGGTAAGCGCGAGCACGCGAGCGCCACGGCCCGCCGCGCGATGCGCGAGCTCGATCGTGTCTTCGACGTAACGCGGAAAAGCGATACCGATGACGAGGTCGCCCTCGTTGGAAGCAAACAGACGCCGCGCGGCGTGCGACGGTCCGCCCATTAGCGCGAGCGACTGCACGTTGTCGTGATACGGCATCAGGCCGTGTTCCATCAGACCCGCGAGAAACGCGCTGGCGCCGAAGCCGAGCACGAACACGCGGCGCGCGGCGATGATCGCTTCGACGGCGGCTTCGGCCGCGGCGCTGTCGATCGCCGTGCGGGTGGCGTGCAGATTGTTGGCGGCCTGTTCGAGCGATGCGTCGACCACATCGTCGCCGGCTGCGAGCGACTCCTGCGCACTGCGCAAGCGCTCGACAGGTGCGAGCGTCGCCTCGAAGCCGCGAACCAGCGCCTCACGAAACTGCGGATAACCGTCGAAACCGAGCGCGCGTGCAAAGCGATTCGCCGTCGCCACCGACGCACCGACCACGCTGGCCAGCTCGTCGATCCGCATGGTCGCCGCGCGAAACAGATTGGCCAGCACGTAGTCGCCCATGCGCCGATGAATCGGCGTGAGGGTCGGCATGGCCGCGGCGATACGCGCGGCGATGGCCTGCTCGGCGGAATCGGAAGCAACGGACGGTTGATGGATCATGCGAGCGAGGGCGCGGTGCCTGGGGCGTAATGAAAATGAATGAAAGTATATTTACACGGAAATCTCGCAGAAAAAAATTCATTTTCATTTTCGAGGGTTTTCACCGACGCCCCGCGTACAAACTACGCATCCCAATCGCTCACCGGCGCGGCTTCGTGAAAATCTGTTTTCAGCAAGCCGCGGCGCTTTGCTCCGGAATGCGCGCAAGCCGCGCCGCCGGCGACATGACGATGATCAGCGCCTGCACGAGGAAGGCGGCCGCAGCAGCGACCAGACACGCGTCCATGCCCCAGCGCGCGCTGATTGCGGCACCGAGCAATGCACCGAGCGGCCGCGCACCGTAGGTGGCGGTGCTGTTGAGCGCGGAGACGCGCCCCATCATCCGTTCGGGCGTGATGGCCTGGCGCAGCGTGGTCGAGCCGACCACCCACAGAATCGGTCCGGCGCCGAGCAGGAAGAAGCTCAGCGTCGCCAGCCAGAACGACGGCGCAACGAGTGTCGCCACCATCACGAGCGACGCGAGCAGTCCGCACGACGGCCCGATGATCAGCACACGGCCGAATGCGAGGCGTCGCGCGATGGCGGACGCGGCGAGCGCGCCGCACACCATGCCGACACCGTAGGCGCCGAGCGTCACGCCGACCGCCGACGCGCTCAGACCCAGCCGATGCACCGCGTACGGTACATATACCGCTTGCAGCACGAAGAAGCCGAGGTTGAAGAACACCGCGGTCGCGAGCATCGGACGCAGCAGCGCGTCGCGCAGCACGAAACGCGTACCGTCGCGCAGTTCCAGCATGAAGTGACGCTGCGGTGCGGCCGCGCGCGGCGGCTCGCGCAAGCCCCCCAGCAACGCGACGGCCAACCCCGACAGCGCGGCCGCGCAGCCATATGCCCAACCCGCGCCGATCCAGCCGACCAGCAGTCCGCCGAGCGCCGGCCCCGCGGAATACGCCACGCTGCGCGCAAGTTCCAGCCGGCCGTTCGCGCTGGCGTAGGCTTCGCGCGGCACGAGCGCGGGCACCAGAGAAGGCGCCGCGACGTTGTAGGCCACCGTGCCGGTCGCGGCGATGAAGCCGAGCGCGGCGAGCAGCGGCAAGCTCAACGCATGGGTCATCACGAGCAGCAGCACGCACAGCATGGCGATCACGCGCACGCTTTCAGCGAGCGTCATCAACGTGCGGCGCGAGCGACGGTCGGCCCAGACGCCGAGCGGTATCGACAGCAACAGGAACGGCAGCGTCTGCGCGGTTTGCAGCAGACCCGTGTCGCGCGCGTCGGCGCCGAGTGCGAAGACCGCGACGAGCGGCGCCGCGGCGAGGCTGATCTGCTCGGCGGATTGCGCGACCAGGTTCGACCACGCGAGCCGCTGAAAGGCGGCCGGCAGTCGGTGTACGGATAACGTGGAGGATGGGGCGTGCATCGATGAGCTCCTGCGACGGGACATGGAAGCGTTCATCGTGGTCCGACTCGCGCCGTGGGGCGCTCCGCTTCTTGCGGTGTTATTCTTCGCTCGCCATGAATCTCGAAAGCATTCTCTTCACTCAAGGTTTCGGCTCGCGCCGCCAATGCCGCGCGCTGATCGCCGACGCGCGCGTGAGCATCGGCGGCGCTGTCTGCACCGATGCCGACGCCGATTTCCCCACCGGCGACACTACCTTCTCCTTCTGCGTGGACGGCGTCGTCTGGCCGTATCGCGAGCAGGCCTATTTGCTGCTGAACAAGCCGGCGGGCTACGAGTGTTCGCGCGATCCGCAGCATCATCTGAGCGTGTTCAGTCTGTTGCCGCCGCAGTTCGCCGAGCGCGGCGTGCAATGCGTGGGCCGGCTCGATCAGGACACGACCGGCCTGCTGCTGCTCTCCGACGACGGCAAGTTCGTGCACCTGTTCACGTCGCCGAAACGCAAAGTGCCGAAGGTGTATGTCGCGACCACGCGTCATCCGATCGACGACGCGCAATTGAGCGCGCTGCGCGACGGCGTGCTGCTGCACGGCGAGCCCAAACCGATTGCAGCCGTCGACGCAAAGGCACGCGGCGATCACGCGCTCGCGCTCACCGTGATGGAAGGCAAGTATCACCAGGTCAAGCGGATGATCGCCGCAGCCGGCAACCGCTGCGAGGCGCTGCATCGCGAGCGGATCGGCGGACTTGCTTTGCCCGAAACGCTTGCGCCAGGCGCGTGGCAATGGCTCGATGAAACCGACCTCGGATCTCTACGGAGCGGGTAAACCGGTAGCGCCCATTTAAGCTCTTGATGCAGCAGGAAATCGCATGCGCGGCTGCGCACATAGCGCGCGCGGCGCCTGCTCGCGCGCTGCGTCGCAGCATGATCTTCCTTACACCTCGCCCTATACTCGTTTAAACAATGACTACAAAGGGTTCAGGGAGGGGCGCCATGATCATCCAAAACGGTTTCCAGATTCCGGCGGTGATGATTGCTTTTCTGTGCCTTGGACTGGTCGTGATCGGCGGCTTGCTGGTCATGATGCGGCTGCGGCACAAATATCATCCGAACCTGATCGGCGCATTGATCGGCGCGATGCTGTGTTTCCTGCTGCTGGAAGCATTGCCCGCGCTGACGTAGGCCTCGCGACGCCGCGCCGCGCCGCTGCAGTGGAGCGCGGCGCGGGTCGGATTTTTTCCGGGCGGTGCCTGGAGAGATGGCTTTTTGCCGCGCTTTTTTGTGGGTTTTTGCGGTGTGTGGGAAGGTTGAAGCGACGCTCTTCAACCTTCCCTTTCAGACCTTCACGCCTTCACGCCTTCACGCCTTCACGCCTTCACGCCTTCACGCAGAAAATCTTCGACGCTCGGATACCGCAAGCGCACGCGCAATTCCTCTTTGAGACGCCGATTCACCAGCCGCCTCGATTCACGCATGAAAGACAGCAAGGTCGGCTCGATCTGCGACTCTGCTTCGGCTCGCGTAATGCGTGGCGCACGCGCGAGGCCGAACGCATCGGCGACTTCGTCGAAGTACTCGCCCATTTTTAGCGACGTGTCGTCGGACGCGTGGACCACGCGCCCCGGCCGCCCATGTGTGGCGAGGCGCACGAGGATCGCAGCCAGGTCGTCGGCGTGAATGTGATTGGTGTAGACGTCGTCGGCATCGATCAAGGCCGGCGTACGTTTTTCGAGCCGCGCGAGCGGCAGGCGGTTGCCCGCATAGATGCCCGGAATCCGCGCGATGCTCGCCGCGACGCTGCCGCGCGCGGTCGCGCGCCGCAATTGCCGTTCGGCCGAGACACGGCGCTTGGCGCGCGGATTGGCTGCTTGCGTCACGCGGGTCTCGTCGATCCACGCGCCGCCGCAGTCGCCGTAGACGCCCGTCGTGCTCGCGTACACGAGTCGCACCGGTGCGCGCGAACCGGCGGTCCGGCGCACCCCGTCGGGTACAATATTGGCTGTTCCAGATTCCGCCCACGAGGCACGAAGTTGGCGCAACCGCCCCACCGGCGAAACGGCAGGCGCCACAGCGGCCCGCGCTGAATCGCGGCGCGCGCCCAGCGTAGCGAGCAAGGCGCGGGTACGGCGGTCGTCGTCGCCGGTTTTCTGCGGTGGCGCGAGATGCAGCACCGTCGGCGCGAGGCCCGCGAGTCTTTTCAGGCTGCGGCGCACATCCAGATCGCCGACCAGCGGCGTCACGCCCGCCGCGCGCAATTCGGCGCAGCGCCCGGCGTGACTGGTCAGCGCGAAGACATGCGCGCGTGGCCGCAGCAAGGGCACGCAGCGCATGCCGACATCGCCGCAACCTACGATTAACACGCGCGGCCGGCGGAAGTTTCGTGTCGCTTTCATAGTGGACGCATTGTAGCCGTCACGCGCGGCAGGCACCGCGCCGTTGACACGGCAGCTCCGATAACGATTACCGACTTTTTCGATTTCGAACACTTTATGGCATTTAACGTCACGCTCCGGCAAAGCGGCCGGCAGTTTCAGGTAGAACAGGACGAACCGGTGCTGAGCGCCGCCTTGCGCCAGGGTATTGGCCTACCGTACGGCTGCAAGAACGGCGCTTGCGGTTCCTGCAAGGGCACTGTGGTCAGCGGGGAAATCGAGCAGCGTGCGCATTCGTCGTCGGCTTTGTCGAACGACGAAAAAACGCGCGGCATGGCGCTCTTCTGCTGCGCGACTGCCTGCACCGATCTCGAAGTGGATATCCGCGAAGTGGCGGGCGTCGGCGACGTGCAGGTCAAGAAACTGCCGTGCCGCGTGAACGCGATCGAGCGCAAGGCCGACGACGTCGTCGTGCTGAAGCTGCAATTGCCCGCCAACGAGCGGCTGCAATATCTCGCCGGCCAGTACCTCGAATTCATTCTGAAAGACGGCAAGCGCCGCAGCTATTCGATGGCGAACGCGCCGCACACGGAAGGCCCGATCGAATTGCACATCCGTCACATGCCCGGCGGCGCCTTCACCGATCACGTATTCAACGCCATGAAGGAGCGCGACATTCTGCGCTTCGAAGCGCCGCTCGGCACGTTCTTCCTGCGTGAAGATTCGGAGAAGGCGATCGTGCTGCTCGCCTCGGGTACGGGCTTCGCGCCGCTGAAGGCGATCGTCGAGCACGCGGTGTTCAAGAACCTGAACCGGCCGATTACGCTCTACTGGGGCGCTCGTCGCAAGAAAGATCTGTATTTGCTCGAACTAGCCGAGCAATGGGCGCGCGAGATTCCGAACTTCAAGTTCGTGCCGGTGCTGTCGGAGCCGGACGCGGGCGACGCATGGACGGGCCGCGTCGGCTTCGTGCATCGCGCGGTGATCGAGGACTTGCCGGATCTGTCGGCGTATCAGGTGTACGCGTGCGGCGCGCCGGTGATGGTCGAGTCGGCGCAGCGCGATTTTACGCAGCATCACGGTCTGCCGGAAGACGAGTTCTACGCGGATTCGTTCACGAGCGCAGCGGATCTCGCGAACGCGGTTTGATGGGAGAGGCGTCGGCGCAGATGCGTCGATGCTCGCTATACGGACTTCTGGAAGCGCGGCTATGCAAATGGCCGCGCTTCGCGCATTGATGATTTGCACCGGCGCAAGTCTCGATTCTGAGCTGAAGTACGTGCGCCTGATTCTCGAGCGCGGCATGCTCGGACCGCAGCATTTTATGCAACGCGGTGCGGCCATCGCTGCCGGCCGTTCCCAGATTCGAAGCCAGAAAATTCACCGCGTTCAGTGTGTCGAATAGCCGGTGACCATACACCGGTTCATGATGTGCGACGCGATTGCGTGTCCGGTAGATGCGCTCCAGTTGAACAGCGACCGCGGACCGGTCGATCCGCTTGTTCGGGAAAATTGGCTTCAGCGCTGGTTTCCATAGCGTCTGTTCGTAATCGCGGGAAAAAAGGCGCTTCCAGAAGTACA
The DNA here is from genome assembly GCF_046030175.1 of Paraburkholderia sp. RL17-373-BIF-A. Taxonomy (NCBI): domain Bacteria; kingdom Pseudomonadati; phylum Pseudomonadota; class Betaproteobacteria; order Burkholderiales; family Burkholderiaceae; genus Paraburkholderia; species Paraburkholderia sp. RL17-373-BIF-A. Next base: position 99,823 of record NZ_JARESO010000018.1, on the reverse strand, counting down.
TCGTGAGTTGGGTAATCACCTGACCACTTCTAACAGCGATCGCTTTTTGCCGCGCATCGACCCGATACTCATGTTCCAGGCCCGGCGGCACACCGCGACGAAACGCGGCTTGATCGAGTGCGCGCTTGTCGGAAGCTGTCAGCTTGGCATACGCTGCGCGCTGTGCACCGCGAACCGCCGCTTCGATCTTGCCTCGCTGCTCGTCCTTCCAGGCGACGGTGGACGACACAACCAGCCGTCTACGCCGAAGTGGTCGCTCAGCCTGTCGCACACCGCATTGCGCAGCGCTATTTCGACGACCGCCGTAACGCTCATCAACGCCCCGGCGAGTTGCAGCATCTGTTGATGAAGCGCAACGGCCGCGCGCGTCGTGCTCGCCATTGCGTGAAAAGTGCTCAGGCGCTCTCCGGAAAGCAGTGTTGCGACGGCTGAAATTTCCTGGTCTGTGAGATGGCCCATCGACGTGCGCCTCCTCGGCTTTTAGAATTGTCAGCGACAAGTCGGGATCAGCGTCGGCAGCTATCTTCGGATGGGCGGACCCCCGGCTTCCTGATTCAAAATGGGCGCTCAGTCGAGCGCCCATTTGCATTTCCAGCGGCCGTTCTTCGTGACCTGCCCCGCCCGCCGGGCAGGCGGTTCAAACGACCGCCGTCACATTTTAGTCAGCCGGACATCTCATAATCGGCAAGCAGCATGAACTCGCGCGATGGACAAAAATATCCCTCCGACGCAAATTCATGGTTTACACCAGCGCTTTCCTTGTCGTATTCTTTCGCGCATGAACCGCATCCAATCCGAACTTCGACGTCGCCGCTCGCCGCTCCCTTAGGGACGCCGCTGGCTTCGTCACGGATTCGCGCCACACAAAGGCGCAAGCTGTTCGAATCATGAAAGCCACGGCATGCCGTGGCTTTTCTGTTTTTCGGCCCCTGGTTTCGTAGTTGGCCAATCTTCATCCACCCTTCACCCCCGCTGTCTGGAGCCTGCCGTCATGAATTTCAATGAATATCCGATCGAGTCGCTGATGTACATCACGAACCGGCCCGAAATCGTTTTCACGCACGGCAAAGGCTCGTGGCTCTACGACAATAACGGCAAGCGCTATCTGGATTTCATCCAGGGCTGGGCGGTCAACAGTCTCGGCCATTGCAACGACGGCATGATCGAAGCGCTGAACAAGCAGGCCAAGCTGCTGCTCAATCCGTCGCCGGCCTTCTACAACGAGCCGATGGCGCAACTCGCCGGCCTGCTCACGCAACACAGCTGCTTCGACAAGGTGTTCTTCGCAAACAGCGGCGCCGAAGCCAACGAAGGCGCGATCAAGCTCGCGCGCAAGTGGGGCAAGAAGTTCAAGGACGGCGCGTTCGAGATCATCACGTTCGATCACAGCTTCCACGGCCGCACACTCGCCACCATGTCGGCGAGCGGCAAGCCGGGCTGGGACACGATCTACGCACCGCAAGTGCCGGGCTTCCCGAAGGCGGATCTGAACGACATTGCATCGGTGGAGAAGCTCATCACCGCGAAGACCGTTGCCGTGATGCTCGAACCGATTCAGGGCGAAGGCGGCGTGATTCCCGCCACGCGCGAGTTCATGCAGCAATTGCGCGAGCTGACCAAAAAGCACAACCTGCTGCTGATCGTCGACGAAGTGCAAAGCGGCTGCGGCCGCGCCGGCACGCTGTTCGCGTACGAGTTGTCGGGCATCGAGCCGGACATCATGACGCTCGGCAAGGGCATCGGCGGCGGCGTGCCACTCGCGGCGCTGCTCGCGAAAGCGGACATCGCCGTGTTCGAAGCGGGCGATCAGGGCGGCACCTACAACGGCAATCCGCTGATGACCGCGGTAGGCTACTCGGTGATCTCGCAACTCACGGCGCCGGGCTTCCTCGAAGGCGTGCGGGCGCGCGGCGAGTATCTGCGCTCGAAGCTGCTGGAGTTGTCGGAAGAACGCGGCTTCCTGGGCGAGCGCGGTGAAGGCCTGCTGCGCGCACTGCTGCTCGGCAAGGACATCGGCAACCAGATCGTCGAAAAGGCGCGCGACATGCAACCCGACGGCCTGCTGCTGAACGCGGCGCGTCCGAACCTGCTGCGCTTCATGCCGGCGCTGAACGTGACGAACGAAGAAATCGACCAGATGATGGCGATGCTGCGTTCGATTCTCGACACGCTGTAATCGAACGGGACCGCGCGTATGACATCGAGCGCATCGTTATCGATCCGCCGCTTCGAAGCGAGCGACACCGATGCCGTGGTCGCACTGTGGCAGGAGGCCTTCCCGGAGTATCGGGACGTCACGAGGCCGCAGCGCAATCCGCATCTGTCGATCGCCAACAAGCTGGCGACGCAACCGGAACTGTTCTTTGTCGCGGTGCTCGGCGAGCGAATCGTCGGCACGGTGATGGGCGGCTACGACGGTCACCGCGGCTGGCTGTATTCGCTCGCGGTGGATGAGTCGCTGCGTCGTCATGGGATCGGCACGCGCCTCGTCGCGCATGTCGAAAACGCGCTGACGGAGCGTGGCTGCCCGAAGCTGAATCTGCAGGTGTTGTCCGCGAAGGCCGATGTGCGCGCGTTTTACGAGGCGCTCGGTTATCGCGCCGATGCGGTGGTCAGTCTCGGCAAGCGCCTGGGTGAATTCGCGGACGCGGTGCCTGCCGTATAAAGTATAAAGCCCCGCAGAATAGAGAAAGGCCGCATGCGTAGTTCACGCATGCGGCCTTTTTTCATAGGCAGAGCAAACTAACGGGGCTTATTCACCCAGATAAGCCGCCCGCACCTTCGGATCATCCAGCATCTGCTTCGCGTCCCCCGACATCGTCACCAGACCCGAGTCCATCACGTAGCCGCGATTCGCCGCCTGCAACGCCAGACGCGCGTTCTGCTCGACCAGCAGCACCGTCATGCCTTCCGCCGAGATCGCCCGCACCACTTCGAAGATCTTCTCGACCATGATCGGCGACAGGCCCATCGACGGCTCATCCAGCAGCAACAGCTTGGGACGCGAGATGATCGCGCGCGCCATCGCCAGCATCTGCTGCTCGCCGCCCGAAAGCGTGCCCGCGTATTGCGCCGCGCGTTCCTTCAGACGCGGGAAGAAGCCGAACATGCGATCGACGTCCGCCTTGATGCCGTCCGTGTCCGTACGCAGATAAGCACCCATCTGCATGTTCTCGACGATCGACATGCGCGCGAAAATACCGCGGCCTTCCGGCACCATCGCGAGACCCCGCTTGAGCAGCAGATGCGGCGGCACGCCCTTGATCGACTCGCCCATGTACTCGATGTCGCCGATCGTGTACGGTTTCAGACCCGTGATCGCCTTCATCGTCGTGGTCTTGCCCGCGCCGTTCGCACCGATCAGCGTGACCAGCTCGCCCTGGGCGACCTCGAGGTCGATCCCCTTGACTGCCTGGATGCCGCCGTAATTGACCTGCAGGCCCTTGATTTTCAACATTGCCGTTGCCATTAGTGGACCCCCGCACCCAGATAAGCTTCGATCACCTTCGGATCCTTCTGCACGTCGTGCGGCAGACCCTGCGCGATCACCTTGCCGTAGTCGAGCACCGTCATCTGGTTGCACAGACCCATCACGAGTTTCACGTCGTGTTCGATCAGCAGGATCGTCTTGCCGTCCGCGCGGATCTTGTCGAGCAGCTTGGTCAGCTCGACCTTCTCCGTCGCGTTCATGCCGGCGGCCGGTTCGTCCAGCGCGAGCAGCTTCGGATCGGTCGCCAGTGCGCGGGCAATCTCCAGCCGGCGCTGGTGGCCGTACGACAGGTTGCGCGACGTGTAGTCCGCGTACTGCGCAATGCCGACGTACTCCAGCAGTTCAATCGCGCGTTCCTTGATCTCGCGCTCTTCCTTGCGCTCGGCCGGCGTCTGGAACACCGCGCCGATCAGGCCGTGTTTCGTGCGCACGTGACGTCCAACCATCACGTTTTCTAGCGCGGTCATGCCGCCGAACAGACGGATGTTCTGGAACGTGCGCGCGATGCCGGCCTTCGCCACCTGATACACCGCGGTCGGCGTATAGTTCACGCCGTCGAGCTTGAAGTCGCCCGAATCCGGCGTGTACAACCCCGTGATCACGTTGAAGAACGTCGTCTTGCCGGCGCCGTTCGGGCCGATCAGACCGTAGATCGTGCCTTCCTTGATCTCCAGTCCGACGTCGGACAATGCCTGCAAACCGCCGAAGCGCTTGTTGACGCCTTTCACGGACAGTCGAATGTTGTCGCTCATGTTTTTCTCTCCGGTCCGTTAAGCCCGTATCGGCTTCTTGCCGCTACGCTTCGACAGTTTCGCGATCTTGTCTTCGTGCTTGGGCGACGGCCACAAGCCTTCCGAGCGGTACAGCATGATCAGCACCATCGCGAGTGCGTAGACCAGCTGACGGATCACTTCCGTATCGACGATTTCATGGCCGAAGATCATGTTCTGCAGCGGACCCATCGTCGAGCGCAGGAATTCCGGCAGCACCGCGAGCAGCACCGCGCCGAGAATCACGCCCGGAATGTGGCCCATGCCGCCCAGCACCACGCACGCCAGCACGACGATCGACTCCGGCAGCGTGAACGATTCCGGCGACACGAAGCCCTGGAACGAGCCGAACATCGCGCCCGACAGGCCGCCGAACGACGCACCCATCGCGAACGCCAGCAGCTTCACGTTACGGGTGTTGATGCCCATCGCCTTGGCGGCGATTTCGTCTTCACGGATCGCGGCCCAGGCACGGCCGATACGCGAGTGCTGCAAACGCGTACACACCCAGATCACCAGCAGCGCGGCCAGCACGAACAGGTAGTAGTACGAGTACACCGACGGGAACTGGAAGCCGAACAGCGAGTGCGTTTGCGCGAGGCTGAAATCGCCCACGTGCACCGGGTCGATCCCCGTGATCCCCTTCGGGCCGTTGGTGATATTCACCGGGCGGTCGAGGTTGTTCAGGAAGATCCGCACGATTTCCCCGAAGCCCAACGTCACGATGGCGAGGTAATCGCCGCGCAGACGCAGCGTCGGCGCACCGAGAATCACGCCGAAGAACGCGGCGACAGCCATCGCGCAGGGCACGATGATGAGGAACGGCACGTGCAGGCCATTCGGCGCGAGATGCGCGATCCACTCGAATTGCGACACCAGGTGCGGCGAGCTCAGCAGCGCGGCCGTGTAGGCGCCGACCGCGTAGAACGCGATGTAGCCCAAATCCAGCAGGCCGGCGAAGCCGACCACCACATTGAGGCCGAGCGCGAGCATCACGTACAGCATCGCGAAGTCGAGCACGCGGACCCAGTAGTTGCCGCCGGCCGTGCCGATGATCATCGGCGCCGCGATCACGAAGATCGCGGTGATGATGCCGACGGTCAGCGTCTTCGTCAGGTTCTTTTCAGGGATGAGCGTCGTGGACGGCTCGATCGGTTGAATTGAGGTCATGTCTGTTTTCTCCCGGGATCAGGCGCGATCCGCAACACGTTCGCCAAGCAGGCCCGACGGACGGAACACCAGCACGATGATCAGCACGATGAAGGCGAACACGTCCTGATAGTTACTGCCGAACACACCGCCGGTGAGGTTGCCGATATAGCCGGCGCCCAACTGTTCGATCAGGCCGAGAATCACGCCACCCACCATCGCGCCGCCGAGATTGCCGATACCGCCCAGCACCGCCGCGGTAAAGGCCTTCAGGCCGGGGATGAAGCCCATATAGAAGTGTGCGTTGCCGTATTCCGACGCGATCATCACGCCGGCCAGAGCGGCGAGCGCCGAGCCGATCATGAAGGTGGCCGAGATCACGAAGTTCGGGTTCACGCCCATCAGCGAGGCATTGCCCGGGTTCTCGGCGATCGCCCGCATGGCGCGACCGAGCTTGGTCTTGTGCACCAGCAGCAGCAAGCCGCCCATCACGAGGAACGCCACCACGATGATCACGATTTCAGTCATCGAGATCACGGCGCCAGGCGTCGTGTCGGTGGCCTTGATCACGTTGAGCGGGTCGGTGGGCAACAGCTGCGGGAACGGCAGCGGGTTGCGCGACCAGATCATCATGGCCAGCGTCTGCAGCAGGATCGACACGCCGATCGCGGTGATCAGCGGTGCGAGACGCGGCGCTTTACGCAACGGCCGGTAGGCCACGCGCTCGATCGTGTAGCCGACTGCCGCGCACACAATGGCCGCGATGATCAGCGCGATGATGAGCGTCGGCACATTGCCGAGGCCGGGGAAGTGGTTCTGAAGCACGCCTATGGCTGAGAGCGCAACCATCGCGCCCACCATCAACACATCGCCGTGAGCGAAGTTGATGATGCCCAAGATGCCGTAAACCATCGTATAGCCCAGTGCGATGATGGCGTAAACGCTGCCAAGCACCAGCCCGTTGAGGACCTGCTGGATGAAAATATCCATTTAATGCTCCTTAGCCCGTGCGACTGGATTCGCGTTCTTCATCAGCCGGTGGGCGGTGATGCGGTACGCCAATCTCAACGGCACTGCGGGTACTGATGTAAAAGACCGGTAAGGGTTATCCGCTGCCGGTTCGCCTTGGCGACTGGATGACAGTCGCGGGCTTGCCTTGGGCGGATGCAAAAACGGCACCGTTGGGTGGTTTCGGTGCCGTCAGGCTGAACGTCCCGTCATCACATCTTCACGACGTCGAGAACTGCTTTTTTGCCGTCCTTGAAGTCGTAAAGCGTAATGGCGCCCTCTTTCAAATCACCCTTGTCGTCGAACGCGATGTGACCGATTACCCCGTTGTAATCAGTCGACGGCATCGCAGCCAGCACCTTGGGCGCCTCGATCGAATTAGCGCGCTTCATTGCATCGACAATCACGTACACAGCGTCATACGTGAACGGTGCGTAAATCTGCACCGGTGTGTGGAAGCGGTCCACGTACTTCTTCTCGAAGTCCGCTCCCTTGTCCATTTTCGAAAGCGCAAGTCCTGCCTCCGAACAGACCAGGTTTTGCACGGCGGTTCCCGCCAGCTCACCCACCTTGTCGGTACACACACCGTCGCCGCCAAGGATTTTTGCCCTGATACCGAGCGCCGCCGCCTGTTTGGTGAACGGGCCGCCCGTCGCGTCCATGCCGCCGAACATGATCACGTCCGGCTGAACACGCTTGATCTTTTTAAGGACGGCCTGAAACTCCGTAGCCCTGTCATTCGTGGATTCACGCGAGACGATCTTTGCCCCGCTCGCCTGGGCTGCTTTCGCAAACTCGTCGGCCAATCCCTTGCCGTAGACGCTCGAGTCGTCGACGATCGCGATGCGTTTCGCGTTAAGCACCTTCGTTGCGTAGTTGGCAAGCGCCGGCCCTTGCTGGGCATCGGTCGCGACCACACGATAAGTCGTCTTGAAACCTTGTTGCGTGTAACCCGGGTTCGTCGACGACGGCGAGATTTGCACGATGCCGGCATCGCTATAGATCTTCGACGCAGAAATCGAGACGCCCGAATTCAAGTGGCCGACCACGGCGACGACGTGATCGTCGACGAATTTTTCAGCGACCGCCGTTCCCGTTTTCGGGTCCGCGGCGTCGTCTTGTGCGTCGAGCTCCAACTGGATCTTGTGGCCGTCGATGGTCAAACCCTGTGTGTTGATTTCATCAACCGCCAAACGCGCGCCGTTTTCATTGTCTTTACCGAGGTGAGCAATGGGGCCCGTCAATGGGGCCGCATGACCGATCTTGACGATAGTCGCTTCGCTCGCCGGTGCCGCCGCGGCCGTAGCCGCCGACTCCCCCGCTCCCGCCTCGCCATCCTGTTTCTTGCCGCACGCGGTCAACATCGCAACCGCGGCCGCGATGGACACGGCGTAAGCAAATTTGACTCGCATTAAGTAGGTCTCCTGCGCCTTCCAAAAACTATTGTTCGGGGCCCTAAGGCCTTGAGAACGCGCGCATTGTAACTCCAATTTTGCGACGGGCAATATTGTTGAACCGGCAGGGTTTTCCTGCATTGCAACCTTATTTTGAGAGCGAAATCCGCTAATAGGCGCAACCCGGTTGCGATTATTTTTCGTGCATCAGTTGCACCAGCGCTGCACCCAATGGCATCAAGTGTTGCGGCGAATACCCCCGACGCCCGATTGCACCGCGCTTGGCGTTAAGTATTACGTTTCCAGCAATATCGAGACGCACGCACTATCTTAGTGCGTCAAAAAACCGCGCAGCCCGTTTAGGTCTTATAAAACGGGGACGCATCGCTTATAAATCTATAAAAAACCGGATCACATTTCAAAGAAATTTGTGCGAGAGGACACCAAATTCAGCACTTTTCTATGATCTGGCACTTTATTTGGTGCGAGCTTGTGTAAACTTGGAGATAAAAAAAGCGCGCCCTCGGGCGCGCTTTTCTTTCAGCAGTCGGCGGATCGTCAGGCCGGCAAACCCAGCCCGCGCGGCAACGGAAACGCGATGTTTTCCTCGATGCCGTCCAGCGCGCGCACGTTGCGCACGCCAAGCTCACGCAGCCGGGCGATCACCGCCTGCGCCAGCACCTCCGGCGCCGAGGCGCCGGCCGTCACGCCGATGCGGCGTTTGCCCTCGACCCAGACCGGATCGATCTGGTCGGGCGAGTCCACCATATAGGCCGGCACACCGAGCTTTTCCGCCAACTCGCGAAGCCGGTTGGAGTTTGAACTATTCGGGCTGCCGACCACGATCACGACATCGCACTGCGGTGCCATGAATTTCACCGCGTCCTGGCGGTTTTGCGTCGCGTAGCAGATGTCCTGCTTCTTCGGCTCGCGGATGGACGGGTATTTGGCCTTCAGGGCGCCGATGATCTCGGCGGCGTCGTCGACCGACAGTGTGGTTTGCGTGACGAAGGCGATCCGCTCGGGGTCGGCCAGTTGCAAGGCCTGCACGTCTTCGATGTCCTCCACCAGATGCATGCCCTCACCCGCCTGGCCCATCGTGCCTTCGACTTCAGGATGGCCTTTGTGGCCGATCATGACGATGTCGAAGCCGTCCTGGCGCATCTTCGCGACTTCGATATGCACCTTGGTGACGAGCGGACAGGTGGCGTCGTACACGCGCAGCCCGCGCGACTCGGCTTCCAAACGCACGGCCTTGGACACACCGTGCGCGCTGAAAATCACCGTATTGCCGGGCGGCACTTCTTCCAGCCGCTCGATGAAGATCGCGCCCTTCTTGCGCAGATCCTCGACAACGTAGGCGTTATGGACGATTTCGTGACGCACGTAGATCGGCGAGCCGTGCAGCTTGATAGCCCGCTCGACGATCTCGATCGCCCGGTCGACGCCGGCGCAGAACCCGCGCGGCTGCGCCAGCAGGATCTCGGTTTCAGCAAGAGTCGTATCCGTGATGCTCATGTTTACAGAATCCCGATGATTTTCACTTCAAACGCCAGCGCCTGGCCGGCAAGCGGGTGGTTGAAATCGAACAGGGCCGACGTTTCGCCGACTTCTTTCAGGACGCCGGCGTAGCGGCCGCCACCTGGCGCGTTGAATTCGACCAGGTCGCCCGGCGAAAAATCCTCGCCGATCATGCTGTTTTCCCGCAGCGTGGCCAACGACACGCGCTGGATCAATTCCGGATTGCGGGGACCGAACGCCTGCCCTGGCGCTAGCTGAAAGGTCGAATGGTGGCCCACCTTCAAACCTAGCAAAATATCTTCCAGCGGCGGCGCCAGTTGGCCGGCGCCGAGTAGCAGCGTGGCGGGTTTGTCGTTAAACGTATTGATGACTTCGGCGCCATCGGCAAGGGAAAGCCGGTAGTGAAGCGTCACGTGTGAACCGGGTTTCACTTCGGAAATGTCGATGATGCTCATGCAATGCTCGCTCAGTCGAAGCGCGCTGCACGCGTGCGCCGCTGGCGCAGTCGACGCGTGTGGCAAACCGTCGGGGTGCCGTGCGCAAAGCGTCTATTGTAAGCCACATAGCGGGCGGCGGCTTGCGTCCGTGGCGCCCCCAACCCGAAGCGGAGGACACTCTATATATGGCAGATCACGCCACCCTATTTGACGAGGCAACCCCTGAAACGGCCGCCCCCGAGCCGTCGGCGCCCAACGTAGCGGCTTGCGGCGAGCCCGCGTCCCCGCCGCTCCTGCGGGGTAAATGGCTAAAAAACGACATGCCGCGCGAGCGGCTGCTCGAACAGGGGCCCGGCGTGCTTTCGGATACCGAGATGATCGTGCTGATACTCGGCTCCGGCCTGCCCGGCCACGACGTCTTCAGTGTCGCGCGCGCGTTGCTCGACCGTTTCGGCTCGCTGCGCGCGATGCTCGACGCGACCTACACGGATTTCGACGGCCTGCGCGGCATCGGCCCGGCGAAAAAGGCGCAGCTGCTGGCCATCATGGAAATGGCGCGGCGCTCGCTGGTCGAAAAAATGCGCTCGCGCTCGCTGATGAATTCACCCGAAGCCGTGGAAAACTACCTGCGCCTGCGGATCGGCGGCCGTCCGCAGGAAGTTTTCGTGTCGCTTTTCCTCGACGCCCGGCATCGGCTGATACGCTGCGAAGAAAGCGCACAGGGCACGCTCACGCGGATGGCCGTGTATCCGCGCGAGATCGTGCGGCGCGCGCTGAGCCTGAATGCAGCCAGCCTGATCGTCGCGCATAATCACCCTTCCGGCGCCGTCCAGCCGAGCGCGAGCGACTGCCGTCTGACGCACACGCTGCGCGACGCCCTCACACTGATCGACGTGCAACTGGTCGATCACCTGGTGATCGGCACGGACAGCGTCTACTCCTTCGCCCGCGCCGGCTGGCCGTGAGACGGCATGAACCAGGGTCGCGCAGACGTTGCGTCGTGTCCGGCATCGCAAATAAGGTTTGATTTTCGGCTTTTTTTCCGCTATAATTCCGGTTTGCCTATTTCCAACCCCCTGTTCCGAAGCCACCAAGGCGTTCCGGAAAGGAAACGTGCCTGAATTTCAGCGCGGCTCTTTTCGGGAAACTTTCACGGCGTTCGAACTCAGAATTAGCGTATTAGGAGTGCTCTCATGGCACGCGTATGCCAAGTAACTGGGAAAGCGCCGATGAGCGGCAACAACGTTTCCCACGCGAACAACAAAACCAAGCGCCGGTTCCTGCCGAACCTGCAAAACCGCCGCATTTGGGTGGAAAGCGAAAACCGTTGGGTGCGTCTGCGCGTTTCGAACGCCGGCCTGCGCCTGATCGACAAGAACGGTATCGACGCTGTGCTCGCAGATCTGCGCGCACGCGGTGAAGCCTAAGGAGTAAATCATGGCGAAAGGCGCACGCGACAAGATCAAGTTGGAATCGACCGCAGGCACGGGTCACTTCTACACGACGACCAAGAACAAACGCAACATGCCGGAAAAGATGCTGATCAAGAAGTTTGATCCGGTCGTCCGTAAGCACGTTGAGTACAAGGAAACCAAGATTAAATAAATCTTGGCTCCTGCCTGACGAAGGCAAAAGACATGCAAAAAAGCCTCGCATTCGTGCGAGGCTTTTTTGTTTTCAGCGTTCGCATGTTTCTGCTTTTGAGTTTCTACTTCTGTTTATTCGCCGACGCGAACAGTCTTATGTCGTTCGGCCAGCTTTCCCTCATCCGTCGCGGCGCGTATCCTTTCTCGTTTTAGCGGCGAGCAAATGGCACGCCGTCACCGCAAAACGAAAAGACGGAGATGTAGGCAATGGAATTCGATGTGGCGATTGTCGGTAGCGGTCTGGCTGGTTTGAGCGTCGCGCTCAATCTGGCGGAGACCCGGCGGGTGGCAGTGGTCGCCAAGCGATCGATGACCGAAGGCGCGAGCGACTGGGCGCAAGGCGGCATCGCCGCGGTTCTGGATTCGGCGGACAGCATCGAAAATCACGTGCGCGATACGCTGATCGCCGGCGGCGGGCTGTGCGACGAAGCGGCAACGCGCTTTATCGTCGAACACGGGCGTGCGGCGATCGAATGGTTGATCGAGCAAGGCGTGCCGTTCACCAAGGACGACGCCGCCGAGCTCGGTTTCCATCTGACGCGCGAAGGCGGTCATAGCCATCGCCGGATCATTCACGCTGCCGATGCAACGGGCCATGCCGTGGTGGCCACGCTCAGCGAGCGGGTGCGCCGTCACCCGAACATCACGCTGCTCGAAGATCACTACGCCATCGATCTGATCACGTCCGACCGCCTCGGCTTGCCAGGACGTCGTTGTCACGGCCTTTACGCGCTTGATCTGCAAAGCGGGCGCACCGTCACGATCGAGGCGCCCCACACCGTGCTCGCCACTGGGGGCGCGGGCAAGGTCTACCTCTACACCACGAATCCCGACACTGCGACGGGCGACGGCATCGCGATGGCGTGGCGGGCCGGCTGCCGCGTGTCGAATATGGAGTTCATCCAGTTCCATCCAACCTGCCTGTTCCATCCGTACGCGAAGTCCTTTCTGATTTCGGAAGCGGTGCGCGGCGAAGGTGGCATTCTCAAACTGCCGGACGGCACCCGCTTCATGCCGAATCACGACGAACGCGCCGAACTCGCGCCGCGCGACATCGTCGCGCGTGCGATCGACTTCGAAATCAAGAAGCGTGGCATCGATTGTGTGTATCTCGACATCAGCCATCAGCCGCCTGAATTCCTGCGTGAACACTTCCCGACGATTCTGGCGCGCTGCCAGGAATTCGGCATCGACATCACCAAGCAAGCGATTCCGGTCGTGCCGGCCGCGCACTACACGTGTGGCGGCGTCGTAACCGATCTGGCGGGCCGCACGGATCTGGCCGGCCTCTATGCGGTGGGCGAGACGTCATGCACGGGTCTGCACGGCGCGAACCGGCTTGCTAGCAATTCCCTGCTCGAGTGCCTCGTGATCGGACGCTCCGCCGCGCAGGCTATCGAGGAAGAAGGATTTAGCGCTGCCGTCCACGCACCGCTGCCCGATTGGGACGAAAGCCGCGTGTCCGATCCGGATGAGGAGGTCGTGGTTGCCCACAACTGGGACGAACTGCGCCGGCTGATGTGGAATTACGTCGGTATCGTACGGACCGACAAACGGCTCGCGCGAGCGAAGCACCGGCTCGCCCTGCTGCGCGACGAAATCCACGAGTACTACGCGAACTTCAAGGTGAGCCGCGACCTGCTCGAATTGCGCAATCTGGTGGACGTGGCATCGTTGATCGTCGAAGGCGCGCGTTCGCGGCGTGAAAGCCGCGGCCTGCACTTTAGCCGTGACTGGCCGGCGACCTTACCCAAGGCGCTGCCGACGGTGCTCTCACCGGAGCATGTGCGCAACCGCAACGTGTGATCGAGACCACCTGAAACAAAAAGGCCATCGCCGAAATGAACCGGCGACGGCCTTTTCTCCGATTGAATGCAAGTGATTGCGGACTTGAGCGTCAGACGATCCGCATCGAGTAATCCGTTGCGCGTACGTCCTTGGTCAGCGCGCCGATCGACACGCGATCGACACCGGTTTCCGCGATCGTACGCACCGTATCGAAGTTCACGCCGCCCGATACCTCCAGCACCGCGCGCCCCGCTGTGATGCGCACCGCTTCGCGCATGGCATCGAATGAAAAATTGTCCAGCAGAATGGATTGCGCGCGGTGCGCCAGCGCGGTCTCCAACTGCTCGAGCGTCTCGACTTCGATCTGGATCGAGACGCCTGCATTCAACGCCAATGCCACGTCCATCGCCGCGCCCACGCCGCCGGCCGCGGCAATGTGGTTTTCCTTGATGAGGATGCCGTCGTACAGCGCGAGCCGTTGATTCGCCCCACCGCCGACGCGCACTGCGTACTTCTGCGCGAGCCGCAAGCCCGGCAAGGTCTTGCGCGTGTCGAGAATGCGCGTGCGCGTATGTGCGACCGCATCGACATAACGGCGCGTCGCACTCGCCACGCCCGACAGCAATTGCAGGAAGTTCAGCGCATTACGCTCCGCGGTCAACAACGCGCGAACGGGCCCGCGCATTTCGCAAACCGTTGTGTCGGCCGTCATCAGCTCGCCTTCGCGATAGCGCCACTGGACTTCGATACGCGGATCGACCTGGCACATCACTGCTTCAAACCACGGCACGCCGCACAGCACGGCATCTTCGCGCACGATGATGCGTGCCTCGCGAACGTCGTCTGCAGGAACGAGGCGGCCTGTCTGGTCGCCCGGGCCGACGTCTTCGGCCAGTGCCTCGGTCACATTGCGCGCCAAGGCGGCGTCGAATGCCTCACCGTATTGCGCGTGAATTTCAGCGAACAGCGGCGACACCGCTTCGAGCTTGTTGCTTTCTACCGCGCCCATCAAGCCGCCCCCACATTCGAATACAGTTGCGCGTCGTGCGCGAGATCGCCACTCGCTTGCACCCGCTTCTTGTGGCGCGCCGCGAAGTCCAGCATGCGGTCGATCGGCAGACGCGCCCGCTCGCCGATCGCGCGATCGACGAAAATTTCGTTGTGGCCGCGCGCGAGCACTTCGGCAAGATTCGCGAGGCCGTTCATCGCCATCCACGGACAATGCGCGCAGCTCTTGCAAGTCGCGCTGTTGCCGGCCGTCGGCGCGGCAATCAAGGTCTTGCCGGGTGCGGCGAGTTGCATCTTGTGCAAAATGCCGAGATCGGTCGCCACGATGAAATGCGTCGCGTCGAGTTTTTGCGCCGCGTCGATCAATTGCGTGGTCGATCCGACCACGTCCGCTTGCGCGACCACGTTGGCTGGCGACTCCGGATGCACCAACACTTTCGCGCCCGGATATTCGGCACGCAGCAGATCGAGTTCGATACCTTTGAACTCGTCGTGCACCAGACATGAACCCTGCCACAGCAGCATGTCCGCGCCGGTCTTGTTCTGGATATAGCTGCCGAGGTGCCGGTCCGGCGCCCAAATGATCTTTTCGCCGCGCGCATGCAGATCGGCAACGATCTCAAGGCCTATCGACGACGTCACCATCCAGTCCGCGCGCGCCTTCACCGCCGCGCTCGTGTTCGCATACACGACCACCGTGCGATCCGGATGCGCGTCGCAGAAAGCCGAGAATTCATCGACCGGACAGCCGAGATCAAGCGAACAGGTCGCGTCGAGATCCGGCATCAGAATGCGCTTGTCCGGACTCAGAATTTTCGCGGTCTCGCCCATGAAGCGCACACCCGCGACAACCAGCGTCTGCGCCGCGTGATCGCGCCCGAAGCGCGCCATCTCCAGCGAGTCGGCCACGCAGCCGCCGGTCTCGTCGGCCAGCTCCTGCAATTCCGCATCGACATAATAGTGCGCGACGAGCACTGCTTTCTCGCGCTCGAGCAATGCGCGGATACGTGCCTTCAGCGCCACCTTCTCCTCCGCCGACGGCACGTCGGGCACCTTCGCCCACGCCTGCCCGATCCCGCAGGTTGTGCCCTGCGCCTGCGGCCGGTCGTATTCCACGGCCCTGATCGCCTGCTGATCCATGATCTCCTCTGCCTTCGCTCTGCCGCCGCGGACTGTCAATCGCGTGTCATTGAAGTTTCCGCGGCCCAAAAAGCAAAACCCCGCCAACGCGGGGTTTTGTGACGTACTGAGATTTTAATGGATTTCGCTATCAGGCATAACGACGCAGTCGCATCGCAAACTCTTGCAGCGCTTTAATACCGCTCTGCTCAGCGCGATGACACCAGTCCTGCAACTGGATCAGCAACTGGTCGCGCGATGCATTGGAGCGCTCCCACATGGCGGCGAGCTCATTGCGCATGTCGATATAGGTCTTGAGCTTCTGGCTGTTCGCGAAGATTTGCGGCAGCTGGCGTTTCTGCGGCTCGTCGAGACCCGCTTCTTCCTTGTGGAACCAGCTACGCGCGCCGCGCATGACCTGATACTTCTCGCGCGCGCCGACTTCCTTCAAATGCGCCAGTTCCTGACGATACGCGCGCTTGAGCGCCTTGCCGTAACGCGCCATCACTTCGTAGCGGTTGGCCAGCACGGCTTGCAGCGTGTCCTGATCGAGCACCATCTTGCCAGTGGTCAGACGCGGCGTGGGCGCCACCTTCTTCACCTTGGCCAGACGGAATGCCGACATGATGCGGATGTACATCCAGCCGATGTCGAACTCGTACCACTTGTTCGACAGCTTGGCCGACGTCGCATACGTGTGGTGATTGTTGTGCAGCTCTTCGCCGCCGATGATGATGCCCCACGGGAAGATGTTGGTGCTGGCATCCGACGAATTGAAGTTGCGGTAGCCCCAGAAGTGCGCGAGGCCGTTGACCACGCCGGCGGCCCAGAAAGGGATCCACACCATCTGCACAGCCCAGATCGTCAGACCGACGACGCCGAACAGCGCGACGTTCAACACCATCATCAGGCTCACGCCGAGGATCGGGTACTTGGTGTAGACGTTGCGCTCCATCCAGTCGTTCGGCGTGCCGTGACTGAACTTGCGCATCGTTTCTTCGTTTTTCGCTTCAACGCGATAGAGTTCCGCGCCTTCGAGCAGCACCTTCCAGATGCCGCGCGTTTGCGGGCTGTGCGGATCTTCTTCAGTCTCGCACTTGGCGTGGTGCTTACGGTGAATCGCGGCCCACTGGCCGGTCAACATGCCCGTGGTCATCCACAGCCAGAAGCGGAAAAAATGACTGACGATCGGATGCAACTCCAGCGCGCGGTGCGCCTGGCAGCGATGCAGATAGACCGTCACGCCGATGATCGTGATGTGCGTCGCGATCGCCGTGTACAGCACAAGTTGCCACCACGAGAAGTGCAACAGACCGTGGGCAAGGAAATCGAGCAAAGAATTCAACAAGGCAATTTACCTGTGGAACGAGAGACACCAGACACACGCAAAATGCGCGTGTCAAGAAAGTGAAAGCATACAGCGGGATTGGACGACATTCTACTTGAACCGTTCCAAGTGTTTGTAACAAATAGGGATTTTTTGTGCGGCATCAACAGAATGAACGCGCCGAAGGCCTTTCTAAGACGCCTTGGCGCGCTCAAAGTGCCCGTCAGCGCGCGCTGTCGGACGGATTGACTGCCGGCGCGGTCATTGTTACCGGCTGCGGCATGGCGTCGCTCATGTTGCCGACGATTCGCACTTCGCGTTGCGCGAGGGGAATCGAGATGTCGTGCTCGGAGAACAGACGCCAGATATTGCGGTTGACGGCCGAGCGCACGCCCGAGGTTCCGGTGGCCGCATCCTCGATCCAGAAACCTAGTTCGAGGTTGATGCCGTCTGAGCCGAAACCCGCCAGATAAGCTGTCGGCGCCGGCTCCTGCAGCACGCGCGGTACGTTCTGAGCGGCCTGCGCAAGCAGCGCCATGGCCTGCTCGACGTCGGACGTGTACGCGACCTGCACGGCCGCCTTTGCATGGCCGCGCGTCAGGTACGACGACTGGTTTTGCACCACGTCCGTGATCAGTTTCTCGTTCGGAATCAGCGTTTCGATGCCGTCCAGCCCGCGCACCACGGTGTAGCGCGTGCGAATCTGCGTGACCATGCCCTGCAGGCCGCCCACGTTGATCGTGTCGCCAATGCGCAGCGAGCGGTCGATCAGGATGATGAAGCCCGACACGTAATTGCTGGCGATCTTCTGCAGGCCGAAGCCGAGACCGACGCCTAGCGCACCGCCGAACACGCCCAGCACCGTGATATCGATGCCGACCAGCGACAGGCTGATCAGCACCGCCGCCAGCACGAACGCGGCCCGGCCGACCCTCGCCACCACCACCTTCAGGTTGGCATCGAGCGTCTTCGAGCGCATTAGGCGGTCTTCGAAGGTGGAGCCGAGCCACATCGCGACGATCATCGTCACGCACACCCACAGCAGGCCCGAGATGAGCGAGAGCAGCGTCAGATGCGCGTTGGCGACGCTGAAATGGACCCCGGCCATCCACGTGATCACGTCGTCCTGGATGCCCATCACCGTGAGCACCATGCCGATCCAGACCACCGTCGAGACGATCCGCTCGACGAGGAACAGCAACGGGTGCGTCTCCCCGTCGTGGCTGAACACCCGTCGCGCGAAGAAAAACACGATGTAGATCAAGCCGATGCCGAAGAGCGGCACCAGCGCCAGATCGAGCAGCGCGGTGTGCATGAACTGGCCGGTGATCGACCGCGCAAGCCACACGAGGGCCGCGCCGATCAACGGGAAGAACGCGCGATTCAGGCTTTCCGCGCCGAAGCGCAGCGTCTGGTAACGCGTCTGGCGGCGCAGATCCAGCGCACGGCGCAACACGCGCGCGAGCAGCCACGCGATCGCGAGCGTCGCGACCAGCACGCCGACCTGCCACAGCATCACGGGCTGGCCGAAGTCGCGTGCGAGGTCGCTGAACATATGAGGAAAAAGACGGTTTTGCATGATGTCGCCGAAATCGCCGGCGCACGGCCGGGTTCAGGAATCGAACTCGCACGCGCCGGCAAAAGCCTGTTGCGCTTAGCTCTGGCGTTCCAGCACGGCGGCGAAGAAGCCGTCGGTTGCGTGGCGGTGCGGCCACAGCGAAAGGTAATCGCCCATTTCCAGATCGATGCGCTGCTCGGCCAGCACGTCGCGCGCGGGCACCAGCGCGAAATCCGGATGGTCGGCGAGGAACTGCTGCACCACCGCTTCGTTTTCGGCCTCCAGAATCGAGCAGGTGGCGTAGACGAGGCGGCCGCCCTTCTTCACCAGACGCGCGGCGCTGGCCAGAATCGACGCCTGCTTCGGCGCCAGTTCGGCCACCGATTCCGGCGACTGGCGCCACTTCAGGTCCGGGTTGCGGCGCAGCGTGCCCAAGCCGCTGCACGGTGCGTCGACCAGCACGCGGTCGATCTTGCCCGCGAGCCGCTTGATCTTGGCGTCGTGTTCACTGTCGATCAGTACCGGATTCACGTTCGACAAACCGCTGCGCGCAAGGCGCGGCTTGAGCTTGGCGAGGCGCCGCTCGGAGATGTCGAACGCATAGAGCCGGCCGGTGGAACGCATTGCCGCGCCCAGCGCCAACGTCTTGCCGCCCGCGCCCGCGCAGAAGTCGACGATCATTTCGCCGCGTTTGGGCGCGACCAGCGAGCACAACAGCTGGCTGCCTTCGTCCTGCACTTCGAGCCAGCCGTGCTGGAACGCGTCGAGCTTGGTAAGCGGCGGCTTGCCGACCACGCGCACGCCGAACGGCGCGAACGGCGTGGCGCCGCCCTCGATGCCGGCCTTCGACAGCGCGTTCAACACGTCGTCGCGGCTCGCTTTGATCGGGTTCGCGCGCAGATCCAGCGGCGCCGGGTAGTTCAGCGCGGCGGCCAGTTGCGCCAGTTCGTCGGGCTCGAAGCGCTTGCTGAGCGCCTGGTATATCCAGTCGGGCAGATTCAGGCGAATCCGCAGCGGCAGGCTTTCCGGGTCGATCTTCGACACGTGTTCGAGCCAGCTCAACTCCTGTTCCGACACGAACGGCTTGAGCGCGTTACGCCCCGCCGTCTGCATCAGACCGAGCAGCGCCATGCGGCGCGCCGGGCTGCCGGCACCGCCTTCGGCCAGATGGGCGAATTCCATCCGGCGACGCAGCACCGCGAAAACGGCCTCGGCGATCACGCCGCGTTCGCCGTGCCCGAGCTTCGGATGCGCGCGGAAGAAACGGCTCGTGGTAGCGTCGGCCGGGCCGTTGAGTCTTAGGACTTCAGCCAACAAAGTCTCAGTTTGTCCAATCAAAAAACCATGCAATCTCATGCGCCCTCTCCGGCGGTGTGACCGGCAAAGAGCCATTGCGGCTCCGGCGGCGTAAGCGTGACACGCAGGCCATCCAGAGCAAGACGCCCTTCGACGAACCAGCGCACCGCGCGTGGATAAATGATGTGTTCGGTTGCCAGCACGCGTTCAGCGAGCATGGCTGGGGTGTCGCCTGTTTCCACGGGAACCGCCGACTGCGCGACGATCGGCCCGTGATCGAGTTGCGACGTGACAAAATGCACGGACGCGCCGTGCAGCCGCACGCCCGCGTCGAGCGCCTGCTGATGGGTTTTCAGTCCCGGAAAGCTCGGCAGCAGCGACGGATGCACGTTCAGCATGCGACCGGCGTAATGATCGACGAAACCGGCTGTCAGCACCCGCATGAATCCAGCGAGCACCACCAGGTCGGGGGCAAAACTATCGATTTCTTTGGCGAGCGCGGCGTCGAAGCTGTCGCGCTCCGGAAACTGGCGGTGGTCGACCACCGCCGTGGCAATACCGTGCGACGCCGCGAACGCAAGGCCCGCGGCATCAGGACGGTTGGCAATCACGGCGGCGACTTGCGCCGGCCAGGCCTCGTCCGAGCAGGCTCGAACGATGGCTTCCATGTTGCTTCCCCGTCCGGAAATCAGGATGACGAGTTTTTTCATCCGCGGATTTTATCATTCGGGAACACCGAAACCGCGACGCGCCGCCGTCCACTGCGCTGAACGTTTATAATCGTTTGTTTTGCGGCACTCCGCCCGCTCCACCTCAAACCCGCTATCGTGAGAGTCTTCCGCGGTCTTCCCAACGCTGAAAGCCGTGCGCCCTGCGCACTGACCATCGGCAACTTCGACGGTGTCCACCGCGGCCATCAGGCTTTGCTCGCCCATGTGCGCGCCGCCGCCGATGCGCGTGGCCTGCCCGTCTGCGTGATGACCTTCGAGCCGCACCCGCGCGAGTTCTTCAACCCGGCGGGCGCGCCGCCGCGTATCGCCATGCTGCGCGACAAGCTCGAGGCGCTGCGCACCAACGGCGTCGACCGGGTGGTGGTCGAGCACTTCAACCACACGTTCGCGAGCCAGTCGCCGGACACGTTCGTCGAACGGATCATCGTCAACGGGCTGCACGCGCGCTGGGTCATGATCGGCGACGACTTCCGCTACGGCGCGAAGCGCGCGGGCGACTTCGGGTCGCTCAAGGCCGCGGGGCAGCAATACGGTTTCGAGGTCGAGCAGATGGCTACCGTGGCCGATCCGTCGGGCGCGCGCATTTCCAGTTCGGGCGTGCGCGCCGCGCTGGTGGCGGGCGACCTCGACTCGGCGCGCGCCGCGCTGGGCCGCGACTATCTGATCAGCGGCCATGTCGTGCACGGCATGAAGCTCGGTCGCGATCTCGGCTTTCCCACGCTCAATCTGCCGATCGCCCACAAACGTCCGGCGCTCGCGGGCATTTTCGTGGTGCGCGTTCACGGCGTGGCGGACGAACCGCTGCCGGGCGTCGCGAGCCTCGGCCTGCGCCCCACGGTGGATGATTCCGGCCGCGTGCTGCTTGAAGTTCACCTGCTTGACTGGCACGGCGACGCGTATGGCAAACTCGTGCGCGTCGAATTCCTGAAGAAGCTGCGCGACGAGGAAAAGTACGTCGACCTCGAAACGCTAACCGCCGCCATCAAGCGCGACGTCGTCAACGCGCGCGCGTGGTTCGCGGCCGTCGGCGCCGACACGCCGGGCAGCCGCTCCACCGGCTTCTCCACCTCGGCCACTGATCGAATTAGATAACCGCCGTGGTCCGTGCAGGCGCTCAAGCGCCGCGTGTGTGGACCCTCGCCGCGCGCATCGAAAGGCGTCCGTGGATCACGCGACATGCCTGCCGGGCGCGCCCAACGCCCTCGCGCATCGTGCGCATTCCGCGCCCTGCTGCGCATAGAAAGAATTCACCGCGACCTCATCATGAGCAACAAGAAAGCCGATTCGAAACCGCAGTCACGCTACCCGGTCAACCTGCTCGACACGCCGTTCCCGATGCGCGGCGACCTGCCCAAGCGCGAGCCGCAATGGGTCAAGGAATGGCAGGAACGCAAGGTCTACGAGAAGATCCGCGCCGCCTCCAAGGGCCGCAAGAAGTTCATCCTGCACGACGGCCCGCCGTATGCGAACGGTGACATCCACCTCGGCCACGCGGTGAACAAGATCCTGAAGGACATGATCGTCAAGGCGCGCAATCTGGCGGGCTTCGACGCGGTCTACGTGCCGGGCTGGGATTGCCACGGCATGCCGATCGAAATCCAGATCGAAAAGCAGTTCGGCAAGTCGCTGCCGGCCGCCGAAGTCATGCAGAAGGCGCGTGCCTACGCAACCGAGCAGATCGAGAAGCAGAAGGTCGGCTTCCGCCGGCTGGGCGTGCTCGGCGACTGGGACAACCCGTACAAGACCATGAACTTCACGAACGAAGCCGGCGAAATCCGCGCGCTCGCGAAGATCATGGAAAAAGGCTACGTGTTCCGCGGCCTGAAACCGGTGAACTGGTGTTTCGACTGCGGCTCGGCGTTGGCCGAAGCGGAAGTCGAATACAAGGACAAGACCGATCCGACCATCGACGTACTGTTCAGCTTCGCCGAACCGGAAAAGACCGCGCAAGCGTTCGGTTTGAATGCGCTGCCGCGCAACGAAGGCGGCATCGTAATCTGGACCACCACGCCGTGGACCATCCCCGCCAACCAGGCGCTGAACCTGCATCCGGAAATCGTCTACGCGCTGGTCGACACGCCGCGCGGCCTGCTGATCCTCGCCGAAGAGCGCGTTGAAGCCTGCCTGAAGCTGTACGGCCTGGAAGGCACGATCGTCGCCACCACGCCGGGTGCAAAGCTGGTCAACCTGCGCTTCAACCACCCGCTCGCGTCCGCGCATCCTGGTTACAAGCGCACGGCGCCGGTGTATCTCGGCGACTATGTGACGACCGAAACGGGTACGGGTATCGTGCACTCGTCGCCGGCGTACGGCGTGGAAGACTTCGTGTCGTGCAAGGCGCACGGCATGGCGGACTCGGACATCATCAATCCGGTGATGGGCGACGGCCGTTATATCGAATCGCTCGCGCTGTTCGGCGGCCTGTCGATCTGGGCGGCCAACCCGCAGATCGTCGAAGCGCTGCAAGGCGCCGGCTCGCTGATGCGCACCGAGAAGTACACGCACAGCTACATGCACTGCTGGCGCCACAAGACACCGATCATCTACCGCGCGACGTCGCAATGGTTCGCCGGCATGGACGTGCAGCCGAACGACACCGACAAGACGCTGCGCGAGACCGCGCTCGAAGGCATCGAAAACACCGCCTTCTATCCGGCGTGGGGCAAGCAGCGCCTGTTCAGCATGATCGCCAACCGGCCGGACTGGACGCTGTCGCGTCAACGCCAATGGGGCGTGCCGATGGCGTTCTTCGTGCACAAGGAAACCGGCGAACTGCATCCGCGTACGCTGGAGTTGCTCGAAGAAGTCGCGCAACGCGTCGAGAAGGCCGGCATCGAAGCCTGGCAAACCCTCGACCCGCGCGAGCTGATCGGCGACGACGCCAACATGTACGAAAAGAACCGCGACACGCTGGACGTGTGGTTCGACTCGGGCACCACGCACTGGCACGTGCTGCGCGGCTCGCACAAAGACGAACTGCAATTCCCGGCCGACCTGTATCTGGAAGGCTCGGACCAGCACCGCGGCTGGTTCCACTCGTCGCTGCTGACCGCTTCGATGCTCGACGGCCGTCCGCCGTATAACGCGCTGCTCACGCACGGCTTCACCGTGGACGGCGAAGGCCGCAAGATGAGCAAGTCGCTCGGCAACGGTATCGATCCGCACGAAGTGGCGAACCGCCTCGGCGCGGAAATCATCCGCCTGTGGATCGCGTCGACCGACTATTCGGGCGAGCTGGCGATCTCGGAAGAAATCCTGAAGCGCGTGACGGAAGGCTATCGCCGTATCCGCAACACGCTGCGCTTCCTGCTCGCGAACCTGTCGGACTTCGACTTCGCGCAGCACGCGCGTCCGGTCGAAGACTGGCTCGAGATCGACCGCTATGCGGTGGCGCTGTCGGCGAATCTGCAAAACGACATCCTCTCGCACTACGACAAGTACGAATTCCACCCGGTGGTCGCCAAGCTGCAGACGTTCTGCTCGGAAGACCTCGGCGGCTTCTATCTGGACGTGCTGAAAGACCGCCTGTACACGACCGCCGCGGACTCCGTCGCTCGCCGTTCGGCGCAGACCGCGCTGTATCACATCGCGCACGGCCTGCTGCGTCTGATGGCGCCGTTCCTGTCGTTCACCGCCGAAGAAGCGTGGAAGATCTTCCAACCGAACAGCGAGACGATCTTCACTGAGACGTATCACGCATTCCCGACCGTGCCCGAAGCCGGCGCCCTGCTCGACAAATGGACGCTCCTGCGCGCCGCGCGCAGCGACGTGACCAAGGCGCTGGAAGAAGCGCGCGTGGCGAACCTGATCGGCTCGTCCTTGCAGGCGGAAGTCGAAATCCGTGCGAGCGGCGCGCGCTACGACGCGCTCACGAGCCTCGGCGACGATCTGAAGTTCGTGCTGATCACGTCGGCGGCGAGCGTCGTGAAGGTCGACAGCGAAGCGGAAGAAGGCGTCGAAGTCATCGCCTCGAAGTATCTGAAGTGCGAACGCTGCTGGCACTACCGCGCGGACGTCGGCGCGAATGCCGAACACCCCACGCTGTGCGGCCGCTGCTTCAGCAATCTGTTCGGCAACGGTGAAATCAGGAGCGCGGCATAATGGCGAGAACCATGTCGAAAACCGCGCCGAAAACATCTGTTGCAAACGGTTCGCTGGCGCCCTGGCTCGGCGTCGCGTTGATCGTCATCCTGTTCGATCAGTTGACGAAAATCGCGGTCCAGAAAGTGTTCGCCTACGGTGTCGCGCATGAGGTCACGTCGTTTTTCAACCTGATCCTCGTGTACAACCGCGGCGCGGCATTCAGTTTTCTCGCGATGGCGGGCGGCTGGCAACGCTGGGCGTTCACCGCGCTCGGCGTGGTGGCCGCGCTGGTGATCTGCTACCTGCTCAGGCGCCACGGCGGGCAGAAAATGTTCTGCACGGCGCTCGCGCTGATTCTCGGTGGCGCGCTCGGCAACGTGATCGACCGGCTCGCGTATGGCCACGTGATCGACTTCCTCGATTTCCACGTACGCACGTGGCACTGGCCGGCGTTCAATCTCGCCGACAGCGCGATCACGATCGGCGCGGTGCTGCTCGTGCTCGACGAACTGCGGCGCGTGCGCGGCGCGCGCTGACAGCGCGCGCTGGCGTTTGCGCACCAGTACGCTTTGAAAGACATGGCGGCGGGGACGCAACGCCTCGCTGCCCGCCACCACGCTTAGTCGGAGGCTTTCGTTGGCAACCGCAGAACTCGCAGGAAAACACCTCGTCCTCGGCATGACGGGCGGCATTGCCTGCTACAAGATCGCCGAACTCACGCGTCTGCTGACCAAGGCCGGCGCGACCGTGCAGGTCGTCATGACCGAAGCGGCCACGCAATTCATCACCCCCGTCACCATGCAGGCGCTCTCGGGCCGTCCGGTCTACACGAGCCAGTGGGACGGGCGCGTGCCGAACAACATGGCGCACATCGACCTGTCGCGTGAAGCGGATGCGATCGTGATCGCGCCCGCCTCCACCGATTTCCTCGCCAAACTCGCCCACGGCATGGCCGACGACCTGCTGTCGACGCTGTGTGTCGCCCGCGATTGTCCGCTACTGGTCGTGCCGGCCATGAACCGGCAGATGTGGCAGAACCCGGCGACGCAGCGCAACGTCGCGCAATTGCGCGCGGACGGCATCGAAGTGCTCGGACCCGATTCGGGTCCGCAAGCGTGCGGCGAAGTCGGCGACGGCCGCATGCTCGAAGCCGCGGCCACTTACGAAGCCATCGCCTCGTTCTTCTCGCCGAAAATCCTCGCCGGCAAGCGCTTGCTGCTGACCGCCGGGCCGACGTTCGAGCCGCTCGATCCGGTACGCGGCATCACCAATCGCTCCAGCGGCAAGATGGGATTCGCGCTGGCGCGCGCCGCGCAACAGGCCGGCGCCGAAGTCCACCTGATCGCCGGCCCCGTCGCACTGGAGACGCCGTGGGGCGTATTCCGCCAGGACGTGCAAACCGCGCAGCAAATGCATGACGCGGTGATGCGCTCGGTCGCGGACGCCGACATTTTCATCGGCGTGGCCGCGGTGGCCGACTGGCGCGTCGATCACGCCAGCGAGCACAAGATCAAGAAGACCGCCGAGCACGCGCTGCCGAGCTTCACCTTCGTCGAAAATCCGGACATTCTGGCCTCGGTGGCGAAACTGCCGCATCCGCCGTTCGCGGTCGGCTTCGCCGCGGAAAGCGGCGATCTGGAAGTGCATGGCGAAGAAAAGCGCGTGCGCAAAAATGTGCCGCTTCTGATCGGCAATCTCGGCCCACTGACTTTCGGCCTCGACGATAACGAAGTGATCCTGTTCGAAGCAGGCGGCGCGACCAAGCTGCCACGCGCCGACAAGCAGACGCTCGCGGGCGCTCTGATCGCGGAGATCGCCAGGCGTCTGCCCGACACAAGTCTGATTCGCTGAGCCATGCGCGCGACGCGTCAGCGCAGTCGCCACGCGTCGCACTAGCGAATGGAATCAACTGGAGCGGTACTGACATGACGCGACTATCCGTACTCGATCAAACGCCCGTGATCGCCGGGCACTCGGTGGCGGACGCGATTGCCGCCACGGTCGAACTCGCGCAGCTCGCCGACGACCTCGGCTATACGCGTTACTGGTGCGCCGAGCATCACGGGCTGCGCGGCGTGTCGAACCCCTGCCCCGAGGTGATGCTGGCGCGGCTCGGCAGCGTGACCCAACACATTCGACTGGGCTCCGGCGGCGTGATGCTGCCGTACTACAGCCCGTTCAAGGTCGCCGAGCAATTCATGATGCTCGAAGCGCTGTTCCCCAATCGCATCGATCTGGGCGTGGGACGCGCGCCGGGCGGCGACATGCGCACGGCGCAAGCAGTCGCTGCCGGCGACTACAATCGCGGCGATATCTTTCCGCAGCAGGTGGCCGATCTGCTCGGTCTGATGCACGGCACCTTGCCCGCCGATCACATTGCGAGCGGCGTGCTGCTGCAGCCGCAAATCGATACGCGTCCGCAACTGTGGATGCTCGGGTCGAGCGAATTCGGCGGCTTGCTGGCGGCGCAACTCGGCATTCCTTTTGCGTTTGCGCACTTCATTAACGCGCATTTCGGGCACCAGGTCGCGCATGCGTATCGTGAGCGCTTCAAGGCCGGACAGGACATGCAGCAACCGTATCTGGCGGCCGCCGTGTTCGTGATTTGCGCCGACACCGAACAGGAAGCGGCGGATCTGGAGAAAGCCGTCGATCTGCGCCGCGTGCAAATGGCCTATGGCCTGAACGAACCGATCCCGACGATCGAACAGGGCGTCGCGCAGGAATACGGCGAGCGCGAGCGTCTGGTGATCGATCGCGAGAAGCCGCGCAGCATCATCGGCACGCCGGAAACCGTCACCGAGCGGCTGCATGCCTTGCAGGAACAGTTCGAGGCCGACGAACTGATCGTGCTCACCGTTGCGGGCAGCTACCGCGCCCGTTTGCGCTCCTATGAACTTCTCGCCGAAGCGTTCCAGCTCGAACGCCCGGCCTCCACTTCTTAACCTTCGAATCTGCATGAAACTCGACCTCAAGATCCTCGACGCGCGCATGCGCGCGCAGCTCCCGGCTTACGCCACCACCGGCAGCGCGGGCCTCGACCTGCGCGCGTGCCTCGACGAACCGTTGACCTTGAAACCCGGCGAAACCGCTTTGGTGCCGACGGGTCTGGCGATTCACGTCGGCGATCCGGGCTATGCCGCGCTGATTCTGCCGCGCTCGGGACTGGGGCATAAGCACGGCATCGTGCTGGGCAATCTGGTCGGCCTGATCGATTCGGATTACCAAGGTCAACTGATGATTTCGACGTGGAACCGTGGCGAGACCACGTTCGTGCTGAATCCGATGGAACGCCTCGCGCAACTGGTGATCGTGCCGGTCGTGCAAGCGGAGTTCAATATCGTCGACGACTTCGAAACCAGCGAGCGCGGCGCCGGCGGATTCGGCAGCACGGGCAAGCACTGATCGATTCGATTGCTTCGGTCTACCGACTGTAACGAGCGTAGATCGAAGCAAAATCGAGCGCACAAAAGAAAACGGCGCGGGGTTAAACCCGCGCCGTTCTGCTTTTTGATGCCGATTCGAACTTACTCGATTTCCACCGCTTCCGGATTCGGATTGCGCGGCGCCGGATGCTCGTCGAAGGTCAACTGCACCTTGTCTTCCGCATCCACATCGACCGAGACGCGGCCGCCGTTCATCAGCTTGCCGAACAGCAGTTCGTCGGCCAGTGCACGGCGGATCGTGTCCTGGATCAGACGCTGCATCGGACGCGCGCCCATCAACGGATCGAAACCGTGCTTGGCGAGATGCTTGCGCAGCGCGTCGGTGAAGAGCGCATCGACCTTCTTCTCGTGCAACTGATCTTCCAGCTGCATCAGGAACTTGTCGACCACGCGCATGATGATTTCCTCATCGAGCGAGCGGAAGCTGATCGTTGCGTCCAGACGATTACGGAACTCCGGCGTGAACATGCGCTTGATGTCGACCATTTCGTCGCCGGTTTCGCGACGATTCGTGAAGCCGATCACCGACTTGCCCATCGCCTCGGCGCCCGCATTCGTCGTCATGATGATGATGACGTTGCGGAAATCCGCCTTGCGGCCGTTGTTGTCCGTCAGCGTGCCGTGGTCCATCACCTGCAGCAGCACGTTGTAGATGTCCGGATGCGCCTTCTCGATTTCGTCGAGCAGCAGCACGCAATGCGGCTTCTTCGTGACAGCTTCGGTCAGCAGACCGCCCTGGTCGAAACCGACATAGCCCGGCGGCGCGCCGATCAACCGGCTGACCGCGTGACGCTCCATGTATTCCGACATGTCGAAGCGAATCAGCTCGATGCCCAGCGTGAACGCCAGTTGCTTCGCCACTTCCGTCTTGCCGACGCCCGTGGGGCCGGAGAACAGGAACGCGCCGATCGGCTTGTCCAGCTTGCCGAGACCCGCACGCGCCATCTTGATCGCGGCCGACAGCGCGTCGATTGCCGGGTCTTGCCCGAACACCACGCTCTTCAGATCGCGATCCAGCGTTTGCAGCTTGCTGCGATCGTCCTGCGACACGCTTTGCGGCGGGACGCGGGCGATCTTCGAGATGATTTCCTCGATCTCGTTCTTGCCGATGGTCTTCTTCTGCTTCGACTTCGGCAGGATGCGTTGCGCCGCGCCCGCTTCGTCGATCACGTCGATCGCCTTGTCCGGCAAATGACGATCCGTGATGAAGCGTGCCGACAACTCAGCCGCCGCCGACAGCGCGCCCGACGAATACTTCACGCCGTGGTGCTCTTCGAAACGCGACTTCAGGCCACGCAGGATCGCCACCGTCTGTTCGACGGTCGGCTCGGTCACGTCGACCTTCTGGAAACGGCGCGACAATGCCGCGTCTTTTTCGAAGATGCCGCGATATTCCGTGAACGTGGTCGCACCGATGCACTTCAAAGTGCCCGACGACAACGCCGGCTTGAGCAGGTTCGACGCGTCCAGCGTGCCGCCCGACGCGGCGCCTGCGCCGATCAGTGTATGAATTTCGTCGATGAACAGGATTGCATGCGGACGTTCCTTCAATTCTTTGAGGACCGTCTTCAGGCGCTGTTCGAAGTCGCCGCGATACTTGGTGCCGGCGAGCAGCGCGCCCATGTCGAGCGAATACACCTGCGCATCCGCGAGAATGTCCGGCACTTCGCCGCGCGTAATGCGCCACGCGAGACCTTCGGCGATCGCCGTCTTGCCGACGCCGGCCTCACCGACTAGCAGCGGATTGTTCTTGCGGCGGCGGCACAGCACCTGGACCACACGCTCGACTTCCGACTCGCGTCCGATCAGCGGATCGATGCGGCCGTCTTTCGCCATCTGGTTCAGGTTCTGGGTGAACTGCGCCAGCGGGGTTTCCTTCTGCGCGGCGGCTTCGTCGGACTCGGCATTCGCGTCGCTCGCTTTCGCGGCGTCCGTGCTGCTCGTCTTGGCGATGCCATGCGAGATGAAATTCACCACGTCCAGGCGCGTGACGCCCTGCTGTTGCAGGTAGTACACCGCGTGCGAATCCTTCTCGCCGAAGATCGCAACCAGCACGTTCGCGCCGGTCACTTCCTTCTTGCCATTCGAGGTGGACTGCACATGCATGATCGCGCGCTGGATCACACGCTGGAAACCCAGCGTGGGCTGCGTGTCGACGTCGTCCGTGCCAGGCACGGTCGGCGTGTTGTCATGAATGAAGTTGCGCAGGTTCTGGCGCAGATCCTCGATATTGGCCGCGCATGCACGCAACACCTCCGCCGCTGTCGGATTGTCCAACAGGGCCAGCAAAAGGTGTTCGACCGTTATGAACTCGTGCCGCGCCTGGCGCGCTTCCATGAACGCCATGTGCAGGCTGACTTCCAGTTCCTGGGCAATCATGCTTCCTCCATCACACACTGCAGCGGATGCCCGGCCTGCCGTGCGTGGGTAACGACTTGCTCGACTTTGGTCGACGCGATGTCCCGCGTATAGACCCCACAAACTCCCCTGCCCTCGCGATGCACCTTCAACATTACCTGTGTTGCGGTTTCACGATCTTTATTGAAATATTCCTGCACGATCATCACGACAAATTCCATTGGCGTGAAGTCGTCATTCAGCAGCACCACCTTGTACATGGATGGCGGCTTGAGCTTCTTCTCCTGCCGCTCCAGTACGGTGCCGTCCTGCTTGTCCGGGATAATCGCCATACACCCATTCTAAACAACTAGGACAGGCCCGCAATCCTGTCAAAACCCGGCCGACCGGCCGGTGAGCCCGTTCGCTACCGCTTGATGGGTGATTCCCCCGCCATGCGTGCGTTAAATCGACGAGCCGATTGCGGAGCCGGCCCCTATCCTGTGATGCCTTGCGGTCGTGTTGCACCGCAGTCGGATCGAGTATCGCACAACCTGCCGTAGCTGGCTGACGGCTCGCCCGGCCTCATCGCCGACGGTGCGACCCGCAGAACAGCATGTGAGTCGATTATGCGACTTTTCAAGACGGCCCGCTTGCGCAACCGCACATAACGAAAGCGGGAAAAACCCTGGAAAGTGCCGGTTTGCAACGCCACAACTACGTCTCAAAATTTTCTTGACACCCGAATAAAGAGCCTCAACAATCAAGCTGGCACTTTTTTCACTGCGCCATAATTTCGAAAAAATGCCGATGGTGAGCTTGTGAGGAGGGAGCGGCTGCATCGCGCGGTCGTCGAGCTTTTCGAGGGCTCGTGGTAGTGACATGAGTTACAGGGGAAGTTGGAATGGCAACTGGTACGGTCAAATGGTTCAATGACGCAAAAGGTTTCGGATTCATCACGCCTGATGAAGGTGGTGAGGATCTGTTTGCACACTTCTCGGCCATCCAGATGAATGGGTTCAAAACCCTCAAGGAAGGCCAAAAGGTAACCTTCGAGGTCGTGCAAGGCCCGAAAGGCAAACAGGCATCGAACATCCAGGCACCTGCCTGATACCGGTCGATACCCGTCCTTTGAAACCCGGCTTCGTGCCGGGTTTCTTTTTTTGGACGTCGGCTTCCAGTCGTGCTCATTGCATGCACGTCCCACATATCGGGTAGCGCTTCGGCCTGCTGTCCACTTCCGCTTTTGCGATGATGGCCGTCCTGCAGTTTTTTGCACTGATCAGGGGCAAGCA
The DNA here is from genome assembly GCF_046030175.1 of Paraburkholderia sp. RL17-373-BIF-A. Lineage (NCBI taxonomy): Bacteria > Pseudomonadati > Pseudomonadota > Betaproteobacteria > Burkholderiales > Burkholderiaceae > Paraburkholderia > Paraburkholderia sp. RL17-373-BIF-A. The sequence goes on along the minus strand of NZ_JARESO010000018.1, from coordinate 68,420 downwards.
CGGAGCGAAATATAGGCAACTGTATGACAGGTGCCAGTAACGCTTTTTGCAGCATCGCGAATATCTAATCGCGCGACGTTCCACGCGCCAGAAAACAAACAACCCCGGCCGCCTCTCAGCGCCGGGGTTGCAGATACGACCTACGTCACTTCAACGCGAACCGCTCACAAATTCTCGATCAGCACCTGGCCGAAGCCCGAACACGACACCTGCGTCGCGCCTTCCATCAAACGCGCGAAGTCGTACGTGACGCGTTTTTGCAGAATCGACTTTTCCATCGACTTGATGATCAGATCCGCCGCCTCGGTCCAGCCGAGATGGCGCAGCATCATTTCCGCCGAGAGAATTTCCGAACCCGGGTTCACGTAGTCCTTGCCGGCGTACTTCGGTGCGGTGCCGTGCGTGGCTTCGAACATCGCGACCGAATCCGACATGTTCGCGCCCGGCGCGATACCGATACCGCCGACCTGCGCGGCCAACGCGTCCGACACATAGTCGCCATTCAGGTTGAGCGTGGCGATCACGTCATACTCGGCCGGACGCAGCAGGATCTGCTGCAGGAACGCGTCGGCGATCACATCCTTCAGGACGATGTCGCCACCGGTCTTCGGATTCTTGATCTTCATCCACGGGCCGCCGTCGATCAGTTCCGCGGCGAATTCCTTTTGCGCCAGCGCATAACCGTAGTCGCGGAACGCGCCTTCGGTGAACTTCATGATGTTGCCCTTGTGCACCAGCGTGACCGAGCGGCGTTCGTTGTCGATCGCGTACTGGATCGCTTTGCGCACCAGCCGCTCCGTGCCCTCACGCGACACCGGCTTGATGCCGATCCCCGACGTATCCGGGAAGCGGATCTTCTTCACACCCATCTCTTCGCGCAGGAACTTGATGACCTTCTTCGCCTGCTCTGATTCAGCCGGCCATTCGATACCGGCGTAGATGTCTTCCGAGTTCTCGCGGAAGATCACCATGTTGGTCTTCTCCGGCTCACGCACCGGCGAAGGCACACCCTTGAAATACTGCACCGGACGCAAACACACGTAGAGGTCCAACTCCTGGCGCAGCGCGACGTTCAGCGAACGGATGCCGCCGCCGACCGGCGTGGTGAGCGGGCCCTTGATCGATACGACGTATTCCTTGAGCACCTGCAGCGTCTCTTCCGGCAGCCACACGTCCGGGCCGTACACCTTGGTCGACTTTTCGCCAGCGTAGATTTCCATCCAGTGGATTTTCTTCTTGCCCGCGTACGCTTTTTCGACCGCGGCATCCACCACTTTGATCATGACCGGCGTGATGTCGAGACCGGTACCGTCGCCTTCGATATACGGAATGATCGGCTGATCGGACACGTTGAGCGAGAAATCGGCGTTGACGGTGATCTTGTCACCACCGGTCGGAACCTTGATGTGCTGATACGGCATGATCGGACTCCAGTGAAGGCTGTGCTGAAAGCTGATGGGGAGACTGCGAAATGGGGCGCTCCTCGCTACGCGCAATGCCGGACGACTGCAAGCGGCCTGGCAGCTATTCTAGCCCACACGGCCGCCGCCCCGAGGCGGCAACGGCTCGGGGTTTTCCAACATGGACGAAACGCAAATCCGCGAGGCATAAGTCTTATGTCTTATACAAGACATGGAACCTGTCGCCACGCAATATGCTTTATTATCCCGCCATTTACTCTTGGTCCGGCGTCTCCTGGGAGACCGGTGGCGCTGCGCGACTCACTCTCCACTCCCTATGCGCCTTCTCGCTCTGAACAAACCGTTCGGCACCATCTGTCAGTTCTCGCCGCACGAGACGCGGGCGTCGCTGGCGGACTGGGTCAAGGTGCCCAACGTGTATCCGGCGGGCCGGCTCGATTCCGATAGTGAGGGCCTGCTGCTTCTCACCGACGACGGCGCATTGCAAGCGCGCATTGCCGAGCCGCGTCACAAGCTTGTCAAACGTTATTGGGCGCAAGTGGAAGGCGCGGTCGATGCGGCCACGCTGAAGAAACTCGCACGCGGCGTCGATCTCGGCGATTACGTGACGCGGCCATGCCGCGCGGAATACGTCGAACCGACCAACGCGCTCTGGACACGCACGCCGCCGATTCGCTACCGCGCCGCGATACCGACCACCTGGATCGAGCTGTCGATCACCGAAGGCAAGAACCGCCAGGTGCGTCGCATGACTGCCGCGGTGGGGTTCCCGACGCTGCGTTTGGTGCGCGTCGGCATTGGCGCGCTCGACATATTTTCGCTCGGACTGCAACCGGGAGAGAGCGTCGAATTGCCACCGAAGGCGCCGTGGGAAGGCATCGCCTGATCATCTGTACGCACGCATCGACTGATGATGGAATCCGCAACACGCTCGCACTTCACGCTGCTGAAAAAATAAGCTAACTCGTTGTATCAGCAAGCAAAAGAGCGCGTGAAACTACGGTGAAAAACGCGTGAAACAATTGCATGCGCGCGTACGCTGCAGCCTCTCATTCGCATCAACGCAGCCCCATATAAATTTCCACGAAATTCACGTCAACCGGTGCATGAGCTCAGGCGTTATTCGACGCAGATGCCGCCCGAAGCTATCCGGCATTCAGCCTTAAGGGCCTTTGTGCAAGCCGCTCTTGCGGTCAGTGCAGGGAGTCTGAGCGCTAAAGCAGACGTGTCGAAAAATTTGTCGATGCGGCTGTCAACCGAAAGGTGGATGGCACGTTTACCGACATGACTCCATATATAACCGGGTCATTTGGTTAATTAACTAAAGCTGAGGATTCACAAAATGAACAAACTGATCGCCGCTCTGGTCGCTGGTCTCTTCGCAACGGCAGCATTCGCACAAGCTTCGGCACCGGCAGCAGCTTCGGCAGCTCCGGCAGCAGCTTCGTCGGCAAAGAAGACCACGAAGCACGCTCACAAGAAGTCGCACAAGAAGGCAGCAGCAGCTGCTGCAGCTTCGGGCGCTTCGGAGTAAGTTTGTTGTAAAAACGCAGTCAAGAACTAGCTTCATTGCCGTTCTTACGGCGTTGAAAGGCAGATCACCGCAAGGCGATCTGCCTTTTTGTTTTTGACGCGCTCGCGTAACATTCGCGGGTTAATTTCCAGCAAGGAGTCATGCCGTGCGATTTCCCATGCGCTCGTTGATTGCGCGTTTCGCTGTTGCCGTTGCACTGCCGCTCGCCGCGTTGTCGTTTGTCGCTACCACTGCTGCTCCCGCGCACGCGCAGCAGATGCCGGCCGGCGCCAAACAGCCCAGCGAATTTCCTCGCGCGAAACTGACCGCGGGCATGTTCGTGATCGACGCCGCCGTCGCCGCGAACGACGCGGACCGCGAGCAAGGCCTCATGTATCGCACGAGTCTCGCGCCGAACGAAGGCATGCTGTTCGTCTTCGGCGAAAACGCCGTGCATTGCTTCTGGATGAAGAACACGCTAATCCCGCTGTCGATCGCGTTCATGCGCGCCGACGGCACGGTCACCGACATCGACGAGATGCAGGCCGAAACCACCAACAATCACTGCCCGAAGAACAACGGCGTGTATGCGTTGGAGATGAGCAAAGGCTGGTTCACGTCGAAGGGCATCAAGCCGGGGATGAAGATCCAGGGCTTGCCGGCCGCGCAATAAAACCGCGCCGGCCGCGCGAAAACGCCGCCGCTTCGTCCCACCGCTTTCCGAGAGCCGGTGCCTTGTTCCAGGGCGCCGGCTTTTTTCTTTTCCGCGCCGCGGCATCGGCGGGCGGGCACGATCGCCTCGCCTGGCACCACATCGAAGCGCGCGGCGCCGGCAGCCGAAGCCTTGCCAGCAGGCGTTCACGTCCGGCTGGCAAGATTCCTGCAAAAGACGGGCCGACGCGCTATCCTAGTAATCTTAGTAAAGCAGCATCCAGGCTCCCCGGGCAGCACAGACTGCCGCCCGGCAAGCGTTTCAGGCGCGCCATTCCAAGGAGGTTCACGTGCCCCGCAAGACTCCCATCGAGCGCTACCGGAACATCGGCATCAGCGCTCACATCGATGCCGGCAAAACCACCACCACTGAACGCATCCTGTTCTACACCGGCGTGACCCACAAGATCGGCGAGGTTCACGACGGTGCGGCAACGATGGACTGGATGGAACAGGAGCAGGAGCGCGGCATCACCATCACGTCGGCGGCCACTACCGCTTTCTGGAAGGGCATGGCCGGCAACTATCCGGAACACCGGATCAACATCATCGACACCCCCGGACACGTCGACTTCACGATCGAAGTGGAGCGCTCCATGCGCGTGCTCGACGGCGCGTGCATGGTGTACGACTCGGTCGGCGGCGTGCAACCGCAGTCGGAAACCGTGTGGCGCCAGGCGAACAAGTACAAGGTGCCGCGCATTGCGTTCGTCAACAAGATGGACCGCGTGGGCGCGGACTTCTTCCGCGTGCAGCGGCAGATCGGCGATCGCCTGAAGGGCGTCGCGGTGCCGATCCAGATTCCGGTCGGCGCGGAAGATCATTTCCAGGGCGTGGTCGATCTGGTCAAGATGAAAGCGATTTACTGGGACGAAGAGAACCAGGGCATCAAGTTCGAATACCGTGATATTCCGCCGGAACTCGCGGCGACCGCGAAGGAATGGCACGACAAGATGGTCGAGGCCGCAGCAGAGGCGAACGAGGAATTGCTCGACAAATACCTCGGTGGCGAAACCCTGACCGAAGAGGAAATCAAGTACGGCATTCGCACGCGCTGCATCGCCAACGAAATCGTGCCGATGCTGTGCGGCAGCGCGTTCAAGAACAAGGGCGTGCAAGCCATGCTCGACGCGGTGATCGACTATCTGCCCTCGCCGGTCGACGTGCCCGCCATTACCGGTCACGACGAATACGACAAGGAAATCGAGCGCCATCCGAGCGACACCGATCCGTTCTCGGCGCTCGCCTTCAAGATCATGACCGACCCGTTCGTCGGCCAGCTGATTTTCTTCCGCGTCTATTCGGGCGTGGTGAATTCGGGCGACACGGTCTACAACGCGATCAAGGAAAAGAAGGAACGCCTTGGCCGGATCCTGCAGATGCACGCCAACGAGCGCAAGGAAATCAAGGAAGTCTACGCGGGCGACATCGCCGCGGCCGTCGGCCTGAAGGAAGCGACCACGGGCGACACGCTGTGCGATCCGAACCACGTGATCATCCTCGAAAAGATGATCTTCCCGGAACCGGTGATCTCGCAGGCTGTCGAGCCGAAGACCAAGGTCGACCAGGAAAAGATGGGCATCGCGCTTAACCGTCTTGCCCAGGAAGATCCGTCGTTCCGCGTGCAGACGGATGAAGAATCCGGCCAGACGATCATCTCGGGCATGGGCGAGTTGCACCTGGAAATTCTGGTCGATCGCATGAAGCGCGAGTTCGGCGTCGAGGCGACTGTCGGCAAGCCGCAGGTCGCGTATCGCGAGACGGTGCGCAACAAGGTCGAAGACGTCGAAGGCAAGTTCGTCAAGCAGTCGGGCGGCCGCGGTCAGTACGGCCACGCGGTGATCACGCTGGAGCCGGCGCCGCAAGGCAAGGGTTACGAGTTCGTCGACGCGATCAAGGGCGGCGTGATTCCGCGCGAATACATTCCGGCAGTCGACAAGGGCATCGTCGAAACGCTGAAGGCCGGCGTGCTGGCGGGCTACCCGGTGGTCGACGTGAAGGTGACGCTGACCTTCGGTTCGTACCACGACGTCGACTCGAACGAAAACGCGTTCCGCATGGCCGGCTCGATGGCCTTCAAGGAAGCGATGCGCAAAGCCAAGCCCGTGCTGCTCGAACCGATGATGGCCGTCGAGGTGGAAACGCCGGAAGACTTCATGGGCAACGTGATGGGCGATCTGTCGAGCCGTCGCGGCATGGTGCAAGGCATGGAAGACATCGCCGGCGGCGGCGGCAAGCTGGTGCGCGCCGAAGTGCCGCTCGCGGAGATGTTCGGCTACTCGACGTCGCTGCGCTCCGCGACCCAGGGCCGCGCGACCTACACGATGGAGTTTAAGCACTACGCGGAAACGCCGAACAACGTCGCTGAAGCCGTGATCAACGCGAAGCACAAGTAAGCGCGATCCACCATCCAGCCGAAGGCAGCACACGCCAACGGCTCGAAGCCCGTCCTCTGTGGACGGGCTTTTTTTTCGTCCGCCGCGCCGCACACGGGGCTTCTTCACACGCACGTTTTTGAACATGCAAAAATGCCAGACGGCGCCGTGCCGAACGCCGGGACTTACGCCCTCGAGGAGACACATCATGAGCCAGGATCACGAACACCCGCATTACAAAGACGTGCCGCCGGCTGCGCCGGTCGATTGGCGCGAGCACGGCGTGAAGGTCATCAAAGGCGATCAGCTCGATAGCAACACCGCGCAGACGCCGGGCATGAATCGCGCGGCCGCGATCAACGCGGCACGTGTCGGCGCGCAGAAGATCTGGGCCGGCACCGTGACGATCCATCCGAATGCGAAAACCGGCGCGCATCATCATGGCGCGCTCGAAAGCGTGATCTACGTGGTACGCGGGCAGGCGCGCATGCGCTGGGGCGAGCATCTGGAGTTCACCGCCGAAGCCGGCCCCGGCGACTTCATCTTCGTACCGCCGTATGTTCCGCATCAGGAGATCAATGCAAGCACCGACGACCCGCTCGAATGCGTGCTGGTACGCAGCGACAACGAAGCGGTGGTGGTCAATCTGAACATCGACGCCGTGGAACAGCCCGAGACGGTGTTCTGGGTCGATCCGATTCACAAGCATCCGCACGATCACTAACTCTTGCCACGCGACTCATGACGCCGACCGCTTCCCTGCGCCCACGCCTCTTCACGCTGTACGCCGTGCTGATCGCCGCCAATCTCGGCGCATGGGCGTGGGCCCTGATCGCGTTTCGCCACTATCCGCTGCTGCTCGGCACCGCGCTGCTCGCCTATGGCTTCGGCCTGCGTCACGCGGTCGACGCGGATCACATCGCGGCGATCGACGCCGTCACGCGCAAGCTCATGCAAACCGGCAAGCGTCCGCTCGGCGTCGGGCTATCGTTTTCGCTAGGGCATTCGACGATCGTGATTCTGGCGACGATCGGCATCGCGTGGACCGCGCATTCGCTGCACGGCCGTTTCGAGACCTTCAAGGCGCTGGGCGGCACGATCGGCACGTTGGTGTCGGCGAGCTTTCTGCTGGTGCTCGCCGCCGTCAACCTCGTGATTCTGCGCGACGTGTGGCGCCGTTACCGGCACGTCCAACGCAGCGGCGAATTGCCTGCGCAAACGCCGGACTCGATTGCGCCGGCCGGTCTGCTGTCGCGCGCGCTGCGGCCGCTCTTCAGGCTCGTGACGAAAAGCTGGCACATGTACCCCGTCGGCGTGCTGTTCGGCCTCGGCTTCGATACCGCGACCGAGATCGGCCTGCTGGCGATCGCCGCATCGGAAGCCGGCAAAGGTCTGCCGCTTTATTCGATTCTCGTGTTCCCCGCGCTCTTCACAGCCGGCATGACGCTGGTCGATTCGACCGACAACGTATTGATGGTCCACGCCTACGGCTGGGCCATGGACGACCCGAAACGCAAGCTCTACTACAACGCGAGCATCACCTTCGTCTCGGCGGTGGTGGCAATTGTGATCGGCGGCGTCGAGGCGCTGGGCCTGCTGTCGGACAAGCTCGGTCTGAACGGCGGCGTGTGGGATGCGGTGGCCAGCATGAACGAGCGCTTCGGTGTGCTGGGTTACGGCATCGTCGCGATGTTCATGGCGTGCTGGATCGGCTCGGTGCTGTTCCATCGCTGGCGGCGCCCAGGTGCGGTCGCGCGGTAAATCCAACACCGGCCGCGCGACACGATCGGTAAGCTTTCCATTCGCGGCATTAGCCGTTGCGCTGCTGCGGCGGTCGGCGTACCGGGCATGCCTCGCGCCGCGGCCATACAGAGCGTTGTGGTGACGATACACACCAGCCCTTTTAGCCCCCAATCGGGACCCCGGCAGCGCCGCAGGCGCTCCGAATCCACGGGCAATCGCTTACACTGAACCCGCTTCGCCTCGTCACTTTCGTCATTGCAATACCGTCGCCCTGTCGCGCGCATCTGGCGCGGCCCTTCAGAACCGGCAACAGAACGGACTGGACACTCCATCGATGAAGACTCCCGCGGACCGATTTCTCGCACTCGACGCAGCCCGCCTCACCGCCGACGCCTACGGCAACCACGCCATCGACGAATTTCTCGCCGGCCGCATCACGCGCCGCGATCTGCTGCGCTATGCCAGCGTGATCGGTTTGTCGCTGGTGGGCGGCGGCGTGCTGAATGCGCCGCGAGCCCGCGCGCAAGGCACCGCTGGCGCGTCGAATCAGACGATCCGCGTGGCTCACCTGACGCCTGCGGGCGCGGTCGATCCGCTCACGGTGACGGACGCCGCGAGTCTTGCGCTGCTGAATCAGACCGGCGAATTCCTGATCGACGACGACGGCGAAAAACTCGTGCTGAAGCCGGCGCTCGCCCTGTCATGGAAGCCGAACGACAAGGGCGACGTGTGGACCTTCAAGCTGCGTCCGAACGTCAAGTTCCACGACGGCCAACCGTTCACCGCCAAAGACGTGGCCGCCACGTTCGACCGCCTCGCCGATCCGGCCAGCGGCTCGGCCGCGCTGTCCGTACTCAAGGGCGTGCTGTCGAAAGGCGGCGCGAAAGTGGTGGACGACCACACGATCGCGTTTCATCTGGATGCGCCGAACGGCAACTTCCCCTATTACGTTTCCTCGGACAATTACAACGCCGTGATCCTGCCCGCGAACTATGCGGGCGGTTATGAAAAGAGCTTCATCGGCACAGGTCCGTTCAAGCTCGAAAAGTATCAGGCGAAAGTGGGCGCATCGTTCGTGCGTAATCCCGACTACTGGGGCGACAAAGCGCTACCACAACGCGTACAGTTCTCCTTCTACGCCGACGAACAGGCGCAGTTACTCGCGCTGCAAGGCCATCAGGCGGATGTGATGGGCACCTTCACCGTGCAGGGCGGCGCCGGCATTCTGAACAATCCGGATTACAAGGCCGTGGGTGTGAAGTCGAGCGCGCATCGGCAGATTCACATGCGCAACGACAATCCGTTGTTCAAGGACAAGCGTGTGCGCCAGGCGCTGGCGTTGTCGCTCGATCGCGACGTGCTGGTGCGCGGCCTTTTCAAAGGGCGCGCGCAACTCGGCAACGACAGTCCGTTCGCTCCCGTGTTTCCGTCGTCGGATGCGGGCGTGCCGCAACGCAAGATCGACGTCGCGAAGGCCAAGCAACTGCTTGCGCAAGCGGGCGTGCCGAACGGCTTCGACGTGACGCTGACCACCGAAAAATACATGGAGATTCCCGATCTCGCGGTGGTCGTGCAGAACGCGGCGAAGGCCATCGGCGTGCGCATCAATCTGAAGGTGGAGAGCCAGTCGCTCTATTACGGCGCGGGCACGCCGGGCAAATCGGATTGGCTGGACTCGCCGCTCGGCATCACCGACTACGGTCATCGCGGCGTGCCGAACGTGTTCCTGAATGCGCCGCTCACCAGCACCGGCACGTGGAACGCCGCGCACTTCAAAAATCCGCAATACGATCAACTGGTCGCGCAATTCGTCGCCGCCATTGATCTCGGCTCGCAGAAGACAATCTCCGGGCAAATCCAGACGCTGCTGCTCGACGAGACGCCTATCATCATTCCGTTCTTCTACGATCAACTGATCGCCATGCGCAAGGGTGTGAACGGCGTGCGCTTCACCGCGCTCGCGCAACTCTATTTCGACCGCGCGGTGTTGAGCGCGTAAGCGCAGGCGTTTCGGCAGGAGAGCACGATGTCGACCACGGTGACCCCTTCCGCTCCCTCTGCGCCGAACGGCAATGCGGGCCGCGTCGTGCGGTTTCTGGCGACGCGCGTCGGCTTGTCGCTGATCACGCTGTGGCTGCTCTCGGTGATCGTGTTCGCGGGCGGGCAGCTTCTGCCCGGCGATATCGGCCGCGCGGTCCTCGGGCCGCTCGCCGATGCGCGCGCGGTCGCCGCGCTCAATCATCAACTCGGCGCGGACCGGCCGCTCATGACGCAATACGTCGAGTGGATTTCGCATTTCGTGCGCGGCGATATGGGGCTGTCTTATGCGTATCGCGAGCCGGTCGGGCCGTTTATCGCCGAGGCGCTCGCGCATTCCGCCAAGCTCGGCTTGCTGGCGTTCATCGTGGTCGTGCCGCTCGGCATTGCGGGCGGCGTGTGGTCGGCCATGCACGCGGGACGCTGGCTCGATCGCACGATCAGCATTGCCGGATTGTCGGCGACGGTGGTGCCGGAATTCGTTTCGTCAATCGTGCTGATTCTGGTGTTCGGCGTGTGGCTGCGCTGGCTGCCGATCGAAGCGTCGTATCCGCCCGAAGCGAGCGCACTCGAACAGTTGCGCCATCTGGTGCTGCCGGTGCTGCCGCTCGTGCTGGTGTTCTTCGGCTATATCGCGAGAATGGCGCGCGCCGGCACCGTCGAAGCGCTCGATGCGGACTACACGCGCACCGCGATTCTCAAAGGCCTGCCGCGCCATATCGTGATCTGGCGGCACGTGTTGCGCAATGCGTTGCTGCCCACCATCACGGTCGCCGCCACGCAACTCGGTTATATGATCGGCGGCCTCGTGGTGGTCGAGACGCTGTTCCACTATCAGGGCATCGGCTCGCTGATCTACAACGCCGCCAAAGCCAAGGACTTTCCGATGCTCGAGGCGGGCGTGCTCACGATCGGCGTGGTCTACACGGTCGCTAACCTCGTTGCCGACGCGCTGCATGTCCTACTCAATCCGCGGCTGCGGGTGAGGAGCGCCGAATGAGCACTATCGTTCCGCCGACTCCGCGTGTCGCTGCCGAGCCGCGCTTCGACCAGTTGCGCGTGCTGCTGCGCTCGCCCACTTTCGTGGTCGGCGTGGTGATCGTCACGTGGTGGATCGTCTGTGCCATTGCCGGGCAGTGGATCGTACGCATCGATCCGTACGCGTCCGATCCACTCAACTCGCTAACGCCGCCCGACAGCACGCATTGGTTCGGCACCGACCAACTCGGACGCGACGTGTTCTCGCGCGTGATCGTCGGCGCGCGCGACATTCTCACCATCGCGCCGCTCGCGACTTTGCTCGGCACGGTAGCGGGTACCGCTTTGGGCTTGATCGTCGGCTACTTCGAAGGCTGGGTCGACAACGTGGTCGGACGCGCGATCGACGCCGTGCTCGCGCTGCCGCTCGTGATCGTCGCGCTGCTCGCGCTGGCCGCGGTCGGCGCGTCGAACTTCACCGTCATCCTCGTGATCGGCATCACGTTCACACCCATCACCGCGCGCACCGTGCGCGCCGCCGTATTCGCCGAACGGCATCTCGACTACGTTGCCGCGGCGCAGCTGCGCGGCGAACGCGCGCCCTACATCATGTTCGCCGAGATTCTGCCGAACGTGCTGCCGCCCATCATCGTCGAAGCGACGGTGCGGCTCGGTTACGCGATCTTCGCGGTCGCCACGCTATCGTTTCTCGGCTTCGGCATTCAGCCGCCGTCGGCCGACTGGGGTCTCGCGCTGTCCGAGTCGTACACGCTGATGGCGGGCGGCGCGTGGTGGACCGTCGTATTCGCGGCCGGCGCGATTGCCAGCCTGGTGGTCGGCGTGAATCTGATCGCCGACAGCGTGCAAGGCGTGCTCGACCAATGAACGGCCCGCCGCCCTCCTCGTTCCCCGCCTTCGACGTCTCGAAGAGCGACCGCACGGACGCGCTGACCGTCGTCGGTCTGACGGTCACGTACCGTATGCGCGGACGCGATCGCGAAGTGCTGCAGGACATTTCGTTTCGCGTGCGGCGCGGCGAAGCGTACGGCCTCGTTGGCGAGTCCGGCTGCGGCAAGTCGACCGTCGCGATGGCTGCGCTGCGCTATCTGCCGCGTAACGGCAAAGTGAAGGCCGGCAAGATCATCATCGCCGGCGAGGACGTGCAGAAGCTCAACGCCGACGCGTTGCGCAACATGCGCGCAAATGCGATCTCGATGGTCTATCAGGATCCGGGGCGCGCGCTGAATCCGTCGCTGACGATCGCTCGCCAGGTCTCCGAGGCGTTCGAAGCCGCCGGTGTCGCGCGCGATGAAGCGTTGCGGCGCACACATGAGATGCTGCAGCGCGTGCGCATCGCATCGCCCGAGCGGGTGATGGAGAGTTATCCGCATCAACTGTCGGGCGGCATGCAACAGCGCGTGGTGATCGCGATGGCGCTCGCTTCGAACCCCGCGCTGCTGATTCTCGACGAACCGACCACCGGCCTCGACGCTACCGTCGAAGCGGAAGTGCTCGACCTCGTCGCGCAGTTGCGCAAGGAACTCGGCACGGCGGTGCTGTTCATCAGCCACAACCTCGCGGTGATCGGGCGGATGTGCGAACGCGTCGGCGTGCTTTACGCGGGCAAACTGGTCGAGGAAGGCGCGACGCAAGATGTCTTCGCGCGGCCGCGTCATCCCTATACGGTCGGACTGTTGCGCTGTTTGCCCACGGCCGGGCGCAGCAAAGACAGCGAGCGGCTCGACACGATTGCAGGCAGTCTGCCGTTGCCGGGTTCGGTCACGCAGGGCTGCATCTACGCGGACCGTTGCCGCCTCGCCGACGACCGCTGCCGCCGTGAAGCGCCGCCGCCGTATCGCGTGAGCGCCGCGCGCGGCGATCAGATGTCGCGCTGCCATTACCACGAACGCGCGATCGAATTGCCCCGTGCGAGCGCGGAAGCGTTGCCCGAACGCAATGGCGCGTCGATCGACGGCAAGCCGCCTGCTCTCGTGCTGCGCGCAGAAAAACTCTCGAAGACATTTCACGTGTCCGGTGCCCCGCTACGCGCGGTCGACAATGTCTCAATCGATCTCGCTAGCGGCGAGACGCTCGGGCTTGTCGGCGAATCGGGCAGCGGCAAGACGACGCTCGCCAAACTGATGCTCGGCCTGCTCACGCCGGATGCCGGCAGCGTGCTCGAACTCGACGGCGCCCCGCTCGCCGCGCGCGTCACGCGGCGCAACAACGATCAGGTCAAGTCCCTGCAGATCGTCTTTCAGAATCCGGACTCGGCGCTCAATCGGGCGCATTCGGTGAAGCGGCTGATCGGCCGTGCGCTGTCGCGCCTCACCGCGCTGCGTGGGCCGGCAATCGACGAACGGCTCGCCACATTGACGGCCGCCGTGCGGTTGCCGGAGCGCTATCTCGGCTCGCGCACGCGGCAACTGTCCGGCGGGCTCAAACAGCGTGTGGCGATTGCCCGCGCGTTCGCCGGCGAGCCGCGCGTGGTGGTCTGCGACGAACCGACTTCGGCGCTCGACGTCTCCGTGCAGGCCGCGATCCTGAACCTGCTCGCCGATCTGCAGCGCGAGCGGGGCGTCAGTTACGTTTTCATCTCGCACGACCTGCATGTGGTTCGCTATCTGTCGGATCGCATCGCGGTGCTGTATCTGGGCCGGCTGCTGGAAATCGGACCGGCTGCCGCCGTGTTCGAAGGACCGCATCATCCTTATACGGAAGCGTTGCTGTCCTCGGTGCCGACACTCGATGGTCACGGTGGCGCGACCCGCATCCGCCTGTCCGGCGATTTGCCGAGCGCGGCATCGCCGCCGTCCGGTTGCGTGTTCCACACGCGCTGCCCGCGCAAGCTCGGCGCGATCTGCGAACAGCAAGACCCGCCGTTCGCCGATGCGGGCGAAGGCAACGCCGCAACGCCGTCCGCGCATCGAATCCGCTGCCACATCCCCGTCGACGAATTGCGCGCGCTGCAAACCGCATCACGCGGTGAGGCTGGAAAAGTCACGGGCAAAGTCCCTGACAAAGGCTCGGAAAACGCGCCCGAGAACGCCGGCCGTAACGAATAACACGGCATAGCGCGGCATCGAGCCCTCGCGTTTCAACGCCGAAACGTTTTCCCGTGTTTTTTCAGCGTGCGCATCGCACATCCCTATCCCACGCCTGTTAGCTCAAGGCTTTCCGGCCAATGGCATGGATATCGCTATGTAGTGACCAGACATCGCGACGCAATGCATGGCGACGGGGGCAAAACGGTGAGCGGGCAAGCGTGCGGAAGCGCTTGTCCACACACCGGACTACGCAGCCGGGAAGATAACGATGAGTGTTTGACCGACATCGGCAAGACAATGCGGGGGACGACGAGGCCCGCGTACAGACAGGCCCGCCGATGCAGACTCGGCGCGAGAAATGGCGGCAACGAGGTGTCGTCGTTCCCTCGGGAGAGACGCGGTGAAAACCATAAGACTCAATCAGTACTACTGCGGGGTTATTCGGCGTGCGGCGATCGTAGCGGGTGTCGTTGCTCTGACGACTCAGGTCGCGTTTCCGGCCTCGACGGACGTGATCCCCAAATGGATGGTCCTCGCCGACGCGCCGCTGCCCGCCAGCGCCATGCAGGGCACAGCGCAACTCGCGCAGAACGACGGTGTAGCGCCGGGAGATTTGGCGACCGGCGCAGCGGCCGGCGAGCCGACTGCTGCCGACGACGCCGCCCTGGTATTTCAACCGCACGACTGCAGCGGCGCCAACGTCAGTGGATGCGCGCCTCACGGCGGCGGCAGCGGGAGTAACGGCGCGGCGAGTTCGGGGAACGGTGGCGCCGGTTCGGGCAGCGGCAACTCCGGTGGAGGTGGAAGCGGCAAGGGGAGTGGCGGCGGGAGCGGGAATGGGGGTGGCGGTGGTGGGGGCAGCGGTGGTGGTAGCAATGGCGGCGCAAGCGGCGGTGGTGGCAACAGCGGTGGCGGAAGCGGCGGTGGCGGCAACAGCGGCGGTGCAAGCAGTGGCGGCGGAAGCGGCGGCTGCGGTTGCGGAGGCTCCAGCGGCGGCGCCGGCGCAGGTGGCGGTAAAGGTGGTGGCTTTGGCGGTGGTAAAGGTGGTGGTTTTGGCGGCGGCTTCGGTGGCGGTTTCGGCGGAGGCTTTGGCGGAGGCTTCGGCGGCGGTCACGGAGGCAAGGGTGGCGGCGGTAACGGTGGTGGCAATGGTGGAGGGAACGGGCACTAGCAATCGCCCGGTCTCTGGTTGGGGTGCCCCCCGCGCCCTAACGTCACCAATGTCACGTTCCGGTTTACCGTTCGCTGTCCGCCGGCATCGGCGGTGATGTCTCGATCCCCCGGTCGAGCGTCACCGCCCGAGGCCGGTTGGTTTGAGCGATCCACAGCGGGCCGATAACCCGCGGTGATGCAGATTCGGACCGCACACTCAAACCGCGCACGCCGAAGCGCTCACAGGCCGCTATAACTCGAACAATCGGCCGCCCGTGCGCGCGTAACCGGAACCAAACCGAAGCGATCGCCTCATATCAGATTCAACGTTCGATATGAGGGCACCACAACATGCAACGAAACGTCCCCCCCTCCGCGGCACGCGTGGTCACCAGCTTGTTGATGGCTGCCGCGCTCAGCGTCGCATCGCTCGCTCATGCGCAAACGGCAGCGCAAACACCAACGCAAACAGCGCCAGCGGCTCAGCCGCTCTCACCGACATTGTCGCAAGCCGCACCGCCGGTCGATCCCACCTTCTCCGCGTATTCGCTCGCGCAGACCTGCAAGCGGAAGAACGACAACGTCGCGCAAGGCCAATGCGTCGGCGCGATTCGCGGCATCATCCACGGCTATCAGTACGGCGTGCTGTTCCTCAGTCAGCGCACTGCGTTGCCGGCCAATGAAACGCAGCGCGTGTCGCTGTGCCTACGCAATACGCAGGTGTCGTCGATCGTCGACGAATTCGTCGCGGACGCCGCCCAGGTCAATGAAGATTCGCTCAAGCACACCCCCGCGGAAGTCGCGGTGCTCGGCTCCGTGCACATGCACCACGGCTGCAATTGACGAGGCGCGCGCGGCGCCCCGCTACGCTTACAGCATTTCGAGCGGACGCTTGCCGCGCGGCGGCTTGAAATAAGCGTCGATAGCGGCCAATTCGTCCGCGCCGAGTTGCAATTGCGACGCGCGATGGTTGTCGCCCACGTGCTCGACGCGCGCCGCCTTCGGAATCGCGAACACGCCGGGCTGGCGCAGCACCCATGCGAGCGCCACCTGGAACGCCGAGACGCCACGCGCGTCGGCGATATCGTCGAGCGGCGAGCGCTTCGGCAGGCGCGCATGATCGACCGGACTGTACGCCATGCCCGGCATCTTGCGCGCGGCGAGCCACGGCAGCAGATCGAACTCCGGCCCGCGGCGCGCCACGTTGTAGAGAATCTGATTCGTTGCGCAGGCATCGCCGCCCGGCGTGGCGACGAGTTCTTCCATGTCCTCGGTGTCGAAATTACTAACACCCCAATGGCGGATCTTGCCGGCCCGGCGCAATGCCTCGAAGCCCTCGACCGTTTCCGCGAGCGGCACCGAGCCGCGCCAGTGCAGCAGATACAGATCGAGTTGATCGGTCTTCAAACGCTTGAGACTCTGCTCGCAGGCCGCAATCACGCCGCGCCGGCTGGCGTTGTGCGGATACACCTTGCTGACCAGAAACACCTTGTCGCGCAAGCCGGCGAGCGCGTCGCCCAGCAGCGATTCGGTCGCGCCGTCGCCGTACATTTCCGCCGTATCGATCAACGTCATGCCGAGTTCGATGCCGCAACGCAGCGCGTCGATTTCAGCGGCACGCCGCGCCGGCTTTTCGCCCATCTCCCAGGTGCCCTGACCCAGTTTCGGAATGTGTTCGCCGTCGGGCAGGCTCACGCTTGCGATGTCGCTCGTCATGCTGACTCCTCGAAGTGGCTCAATGGTCGGCAAAGCCGCTGCGCAGACGAATGCGCGCCGCATGCCACGAAAATCATAGCGACGAGTTTAGCGGTTCAATCGGCATTCGATCGGCCACCAGGCAAAAGCCCGCTATAACACAACGCGCCGATGTCATAGAATTGCCGCTTGCCCTTCTTGCGTGAGCTCCATGACCTCTGCCTCGGAAGACCGCTGGCGCGACCTGCGCCCGGACCCGGAAAACGACACGCCGCTATATCTGCAACTGGCTCGCAAACTCGGCGCCGCCATCCACGAGAACCGCTGGAACGCGGGCGAGGCACTGCCTTCGGAGCGTGTGCTCTCCGAGGCGCTCGGCGTATCGCGGATCACTTCGCGCAAGGCGATTGCCTTGCTGGTCGAGCAGGGTTTGATTCGGCGCACGCAGGGCGCGGGCAGTTTCATCACACCACGCTACGAAGATCCGCTATCGCGTCTGTCGAGCTTTAGCGAAATGCTGCGGCGACGAGGCTTTACGCCGAGTTCGAAGTGGCTCTCGCGCGAAATTTTGCCGGCTAATCGCGACGAAGTGATTCAGCTCGGCTTGTCGCCGGCAGCGGCGGTGACGCGGTTGCGGCGCCTGCGGATGGCCGACGGCATTGTGATGGCGGTTGAGAACTCCACCTTCCCCGCCGCGGTGATTCCCGATCCTCAAGCGATCGGCGATTCGCTGTACACGTATCTGGAGAATCGTGGACTGACGATTGTCCGCGCGTTGCAGCATTTCCGCGCGGTGAACGCGAGCGAGGAAATCGCGCAGCAGATGAGCATCGCGCCGAACGAGGCGCTGCTGTTGATCACGCGTGTGGGCTACACCGCCGATCAGCGGGCGATCGAATTGACCGACACGTACTGCCGCAATGATTACTACGACTTTGTCGCGGAGTTGAGGAAGTAGGTGGCCGGGTCTTTTGCGCTGTGTGCGGGGCATGCGCCGGTTGTGTATCGGCACGCGCCTCGCCACGGGCAGCGGTTACTTAAAGTCCTCACTCCCACTTAGCCTGATGCGCGCCCACTCGGGTCGGCGGCAGCGCGAAATACGCAGGCGTCTCGTCTAAAGCCTCAGCCGGCTGCACGCCCAGCACGCGTCCAAACTCCGACTCCACGGTAGCGAGGCAATCGCGCACATCCTCGAGCGTGACGTCAGGCGCTTTCCAGCCCTCCGGAATCTGCCCGAACGACTGCAGCCACCGGCCCGTTTGCGCGAGCGAGACGCGCACATGCCAGCTGCCGCCTTCTGTAGCCCGCCGCGCCAACGCTGCCATCGCGCCGAAAGCCGCCAGATAACCGGTCGCATGATCCAGCGCCTGACACGGCAAATGCTTGGGCTCGTTCCATCCCGCCGCCTGCCGCTCAGTAAAGGCAATCCCGCTCGCCGACTGCACCAGACTATCGAACCCGCGCCGTCGAGCCCACGGTCCCTCGTGCCCATACGCGGACACCGAAACATAGACGATCCCAGGCCGCACACGCGCCAACTCATCGGGACCGAAACCGCGCGCGGCCAGCGCGCCCGGGCGATATGCCTGCAGAAATACATCGGCGTCGGCAGCGAGACCGCGCAAAACCTCGCGCCCCGCCGCGTCGCGCAGATCGGCCAGAGCCGAACGCTTGCCACGCCCGTTGTCGATCACCAGCGGCGCGATGTTCGGCAGATGCGGCCCGTTGATCATCAACACGTCCGCGCCGTGCTGCGCGAGCGCCCGTCCGGCCACCGGCCCGGCGATGATGCGCGACAGGTCCAGCACGCGCACGCCCGCCAGCGGCCGATCCACACCACCCTCGCGTGGCGGCTCGGCCGGCGCATCGCCAATGCGCTCGATCTCGAAGAGCGGCAAGTCCGCAATCGCTTTCGCCTGATCGAGCGCGGCCCACTCGTCGGGCGTGCGAATCAACGCCGCGCAGAGGCCGGCGTCGGCGAGCGTCTGGTCGAGCCGCGCGCCGTCCCAATCGCGAATTGCGGCAGCCACGGCCGCAGGATCGTTCTCGCAGCCGAGCACCTGCAATACGCCTTGGAGATGATGCGCGAAGTTCGTGTGCAGTTGAATCCAGCGGCCGTCGCGCGTCTCGTAGAAACCCGTCACCGGATCGCGCAAGGCGGGCGGCGGTCCGTCGTCGACACGCAAATAGCGTTCGCTGCGAAACGACGCCAGCGCGCGCCGCATTTCCACCGTCACATGCTGCCTGCGTCCGGTGCGCAACCGCTGGTATTCGGCCGCCGCAAGGCCGGTCGCGGCGATGCTCGCCGAGGCCAGGCTGCCGACCCGGTAGACCGACGGCAAGCCCGGATCGGCGCCGGTCAGCGTCACGGAATGCAGCGCCGTCGGATCGCACCCGGCGAGCGTCCAGATATGTTTGAGAGCGAGTTCAGGTGTCATGTCGTCCCTAGCGAAGCAGGAAGAAGTGAACCGAGTCTAGAATTTCGCCCCGTCGCAATCAATCTTGATTATGATAATCAATATATATTGATTTCTTCGGTTTCCGCACTTTTCCATGCCGACCCATGCCGACTTCAAACTCCCTGACCTCCGCTGAAGCCGCCGCGACACTCGGCATCAGCCTGCCCACGCTCTACGCGTATGTGAGCCGCGGCATGCTGAGTTCGTCGCCGGATGCGCAGGGCAAGCATCGTCTCTACGACGCCGGCGAAGTGCGACGCCTCGCGCGCCGCAAGGAAGACGGCAAGCGCGCGGGCAAGGTCGCACAGAAGGTGTTGGACTGGGGCGTGCCGGTGCTCGAATCGTCCATCACGCTGGTCGCCGATGGGCGCCTGCTGTATCGCGGGCACGATGCGATTGAACTGGCGCAAAGCGCGTCGCTCGAGGACATCGCGGCGCTGCTGTGGGAATGCAGCACAAGGCGCATTACCGATGCGCCGGCCGTGCCGTTCGCCACCGCCCAGTGGGCCGCGTGGCTCAAGCTCTGGGGCGACAGCACGCCGCTCGATCGCGCGCTCGTGCTGTTGCCGGCCGCCGCGGCGCAAATGCCGCGGGTGTGGGCGCTCGGCCGCGATGCGCAACTCGATACGGCCTGCGCCGTCATGCGCCTGCTGGCCGCCGCGATGATCTCGGCGGCGCCGTCGAACGAACCGCTGCATCGGCAACTGGCTTTAGCGTGGCATGTGCGTAACCGCCAGCAGGCCGGCTTGCTGCGCGCGGCACTGGTGGCCTGCGCGGATCATGAATTGAATGCGTCGACCTTCACGGTGCGCTGCATCACGTCGACGGGGACGCACCTGTTCGGCGCGGTGGCGGGCGGTCTCGCCGCCTTGTCGGGACCGCGGCATGGCGGCGAAACGGTGCGCATCGCCGCGCTGCTCGAAGAAGCGTCGCGCGCGCCGGATCTCGACCGCTATCTGGCGAACCGTCTCGCCCGCGTCGAACACGGCGCGCATGGGCCAGTGCTGTCGGGCTTCGGTCACCAGCTTTATCCGGACGGCGACCCGAGGGCGCGGCTGTTGTTGGCCATGCTCGCCGACTGCGCGCCGGCGCGTTCGCCGTTGCCTGAAGTGCTGGGACTCGTGCGCACGGTGCGCGACACGACCGGCGCGGAGCCGACGGTGGACTTCGCGCTCGCCGCCATCGAGCGAGTGCTGGCGTTGCCGGCTGGCGCCGCCTTCACGCTGTTCGCAGTCGGCCGAGTGGTCGGCTGGATTGCGCACGCCATGGAACAGACGCGCGACGGCCGCCTGATCCGGCCGCGCGCGCGTTACATCGGGGAATATGAGGCTGCCGGGCCGGACTGAGGCGCCGCAAACCCGGCTGATTCGCTCGACGAATCGTCAGACCGCGCCGAGCCAGCGCGGCAGCCAGTTCAAGACCGGCGTACCCAGCATCGGCTTCGTTGCGGTGCGCTCGGAGCCGCTTGCCAGCGCAAAGCGCGCGCCGGTCTGCCCCGCGCTGATCCACGCCACTGCGCGACGCGGCAGTTCGATCGACTCGCCGGTAGCGAGCCAGTGATCCTCGCTGTCGCCTGCGATAGTCAGCCAGATCTCACCCGAGATCACCTTGAAGATCGACGGACGCGCGACACGCCAGGCCGTCGCGGGCTCGCCATGTTCCAATTCGAAAATCCGGACTTCACGCATCGCTCTCTCCTTCAAAGAACTTTTCTGTTGTACCGATTATTGACGTGCGATGATCAGATACCCATGCACAGTTCCGAACACTTCCGTCAGAACTGTTCAGTCGAAAAACCGGACAGTTGGCGCGGGCAGCGTGTTTTTTAGCGCCGAGTTCGAGCGCATCCGGCCTGCGGTTCGGTGAAGGAAGATCCTCATGAAACTCGAAATCCAGCTCGATCGAGACAATGGCGTGCCGCTGACCGAGCAGATCGTCACCGGCGTCACGACGTGGATCCGCTCGCGCATCGCGCACCCCGGTTCAAAGCTACCGTCGATTCGCCAGTTCGCCGCCGACTACGGCGTGAGCCGCTTTCCGGTGATCGAGGCTTACGACCGGCTGGTGTCGCTGGGCTATGTCGACTCGCGCCACGGCTCCGGCTTCTATGTCGCCGACCGCCAGCCGGCGGGCACGCACTGCCAGGGCTCCTCGGATCCCCGCCGCGCCGAGGACGAGTCGGACCATCTCCTGCAGCAGTTCAACCATCCGGGCGAAACGCTCAAGCTCGGTAGCGGCTTCATCCCTGAAGCGTGGCGCGACACGGACAGCATCGCGCAGGCAATCCGCCACGTGTCGCGCACCGATCTCGCGAGCATGGTCGATTACGCCACCCCGCTCGGCAACCTGACGTTGCGCGAGCATCTGCAAAGCCGCATCGGCCAGTTGGGAATTCAGGCTGACACGTCGCAGATCCTCATCACCAACGGCGCAAGCCAGGCGCTCGATCT
The DNA here is from genome assembly GCF_046030175.1 of Paraburkholderia sp. RL17-373-BIF-A. Taxonomy (NCBI): domain Bacteria; kingdom Pseudomonadati; phylum Pseudomonadota; class Betaproteobacteria; order Burkholderiales; family Burkholderiaceae; genus Paraburkholderia; species Paraburkholderia sp. RL17-373-BIF-A. The sequence goes on along the minus strand of NZ_JARESO010000018.1, from coordinate 46,839 downwards.
GTTGATGCGCTACATGCTCAAGGCAGGCGACACGATCTTTGTCGAAGACCCCGGTTACTACAATCTCCACGGTCTGCTGAAGCTGCACGGCGTGAAACTGGTCGGCATTCCGCGCACACGCAACGGTCCCGATCTGGATGTGATGCAGGAGCAGTTGAAGTCGTATCGGCCCAAGCTGCTGTTCATCAACACCGTGTTCCACAATCCGACGGGCACCAATGTGGCGCCGCCGGTTGCCTTCCGGCTGCTGCAGTTGGCGCGTGAGCACGGCTTCTCGATCATCGAAGACGATATCTACGCCGACTTCCAGACCGACCTCACCGATCGGCTCGCCACGCTCGACCAGCTCGAACATGTGATCTATGTGGGCGGACTGTCGAAGACGCTGTCGTCGTCGCTGCGGATCGGCTGTGTGGTCGCGAGCCACGCGATCATCAAGGATCTGGTCGACATCAAGATGCTGACGAGCATCGGCGGCTCGCGTTTTGCCGAAGCCGTCGCCGTGGCGATGCTGGAGCGCGGCGCGTATCGCAAGTATCTGGAGCGGCTGCGTCGGCGTATGCGCGATGCGCTCGGCTCGACCATTCAGACGCTCGAAGACGCGGGTTGGGAAATTTTCGACAAGCCCGTGGGCGGGAAATTCGTGTGGGCTCGCGTGCCGCATGTCGCCAATGCGGAACGGCTGGTGGAATGCGGCGTGCCGCTGGGGGTGACCGTCGTGCCGGGCAATCACTTCCGGCCGAATATGGAAGTGAGCCCGTGGACCAGGATTCACATCGCATTCGGTAATGACCCGCGTGCGCAGGCGTTCTTTCGCGCCGCCGCGGCGTTGCCGGCGTCGGAGTGAGTTCTGAATGAGCGCCGGCCCGCGCTTTTCCCTAGAATAGCGAGTCCCAGCCCGTCCCTGCGCGCCTAGCCGCCCTCCATGTCCACGCCGACTCCGCCCGCCACCACGCCCGGTACGTCCAGTACACCTTCGCCCCGCTCGCTCACCGTGATGCTGTGGGTCGTCGCCACCGGCTTCTTCATGCAGACCCTCGACTCGACCATCGTCAACACCGCGCTCCCCGCGATGGCGACGAGCCTCGGCGAGTTGCCGCTGCGCATGCAATCGGTGGTGATCGCCTATTCACTGACGATGGCCGTGATGATCCCGGTGTCCGGCTGGCTCGCCGACAAGCTCGGCACGCGACGCGTGTTCTTCAGCGCGATCCTCGTGTTCGCAGTCGCCTCGTTACTATGCGCGAACGCGCATACCCTGAATCAGCTCGTGGCCTTCCGCATCATGCAGGGCGTGGGCGGGGCGATGCTGCTGCCGGTCGGGCGGCTCGCCGTGTTGCGCACCTTTCCTGCCGAACGCTATTTGCCGGCGCTCTCGTTCGTGGCGATCCCGGGTCTCATCGGCCCGCTGATCGGCCCCACGCTCGGCGGCTGGCTCGTGAAGATCGCCTCGTGGCACTGGATCTTTCTGATCAACGTGCCGGTGGGAATCGTCGGTTGCATCGCCACGTTCATCTACATGCCGGATAGCCGGAATGAACACGTCGGCAAGTTCGACATGAAAGGCTACCTGCTGCTGATCGTCGGCATGGTGGCGATTTCGTTCGCGCTCGACGGCCGCACCGAATTCGGCATTCAGCACGCCACGGTGCTGGTGCTGCTGATCCTCAGCCTCGCCTGCTTTGTCGCCTACGGCTTGCACGCCGTGCGCGAGCCCACGCCGATTTTCTCGCTCGATCTCTTCAAGATCCACACCTTCAGCGTCGGCCTGCTCGGCAATCTGTTCGCGCGGATCGGCAGCGGCGCGATGCCCTATCTGATCCCTCTGCTATTGCAGGTGAGCCTCGGCTATAGCGCGTTTGAAGCCGGCATGATGATGCTGCCGGTGGCGGCTGCGGGCATGGCGTCCAAACGCCTGGTGACGAGCCTGATCATCAAGCACAGCTATCGGCGCGTGTTGATCATCAACACGGTGCTGGTCGGCTTGACCATGGCAAGCTTCGCGCTCACTACCGCGAACCAGCCGCTGTGGCTGCGGCTCGTGCAACTGGCGTTCTTCGGCGGCGTCAACTCGATCCAGTTCACCGCGATGAACACGTTGACGCTCAAGGACCTGGGCACCGGCGGCGCGAGCAGCGGCAACAGCCTGTTTTCGCTGGTCCAGATGCTTTCGATGAGTCTCGGCGTGACGGTGGCCGGCGCCCTGCTCGCGACCTTCACCGGCCTGCTGCCGCGCGTGACGGCCGCCAATTCGCTGCCCGCGTTCCACGCGACGTTCCTGTGTGTCGGCATCATCACGGCAGGCTCGTCGTGGATCTTTGCGCAACTGTCGCCGGACATCCGCACGCCCGCGAAAAAGACCGATCCTTCCGAACGGACCTGATGCGGGTCTACCCGGCTGCGCGCCCGCCACCGACCCGCAACGGGGCGCGGGCCGCACCAGCGAAGTGCGAACCGTCGCCTTCGCACCCGTGCTGGCGCACAATCGTCTAATCTGAGTGTGACAATCGGGCATGCGTGCTGTGTTTCCGCACGCGCATAGTTCTTGCTCGCCAATCCTGTAAACTCACATCTTGCGCGTGCGAACTTGTGTCGAGCATGCAGGCGCGCAGCCACCTCCACACGACTGACATGATGAGCATGATCGAACTCGATCCTCCCGGCTTCCAGCCACCGCGCCCGATGGCCGGCGACGAAGGCTCCCGGCGCACCGTTCTGTACGGCGGCTACACTGTTTTCAGCGTGTTCCAGCCGGTTTTCTCCGTGTCGCACCGGCGCGCGATCGGTTATCACGCGTCGCTGCGCGCCCATGACGAACACGCACTGCAAGTGCCGTCCCACGAGGTTTTCACGCAAGCCGCACGACGCGGCGACCTGCTCGAACTCGGGCGGCTCGCCGAATCGCTGCATCTGGGCAACTTCAACGCGTTCGACAGTCACGACGAATGGCTCTTCCTGAGCCTGCACCCCGCCGCGCTGATGGACACCAGTTACGGCGACGCGCTGCTCGCCGGCCTCAAGGCGCTCGGCCTGCCGCCGCAGCGCGTGGTGCTCGAAGTGTCCGAACAGGCGGGCGGCGAAACCACGCGCTTTGCCGAAATCGTCGACGCGCTGCGTAAATCCGGCTTCCTGATCGCGCTCGACGGCTTCGGTGCGAAGCATTCGAACATTGACCGCGTGTGGAATCTGCGGCCGGATATCGTCACGCTCGACCGCTGCATTCTCGCGCAAGCCAGCGAACATTCGCACATTGAACGCGTGCTGCCGGGCCTCGTCTCGCTGCTCCACGAATCCGGCCAACTAGTGCTGATGGGCGGCCTGAGCACCGAACGCGACGCGCTGATCGCGCTCGAATGCAACGTGGACTTCGTGCAAGGCGCGTTTTTCGCGGGCCCGAGCGTCGAACCGGTCAAACCGCAAGCGGCGGCCGGTTTGATGGACTCGCTATCCGCGGCGCTGCGCGAACGGGTCACCGCGCGCGAACACGCACAATCGGCACGGCTCGCACCGTATGTCACGGCGCTCGAGACGGCCGCCGCGCAACTGGTGGCCGGCGAGTCGGTCGCGCAAGCCACTGCGCCGCTTCTGATGCTCGGCGAGACGGCACGCTGCTTCGTGCTCGACGGATCGGGCCGGCAGATCGGCGACAACGTGCTCCCCCCCGGGCGCGCCTCGCAACGCGCCAAGCGTTTCCGTCCGCTGCTGCATTCGGAAGGCGCAAGCTGGGAGCGCCGGCCATACTTCATCCAGGCGATGCGCACACCCGGCTACGTGCATCTCACGCCGCCTTATCTATCCATCAACGAAGCGCATCTGTGCGTGACCGCCTCGATCGCCGCGCACACGCCGACGGGCACGCAGGTGCTATGCGTGGACATCAACTGGGAAGTCGCAGCCCACCGCAACTGAGCTCATGGCGCTCTGCTGGATCCGTGCGAGCAGTTGCGAGACTGCCGCGCGGCCCAGCATGCGGTTGGTGGCTCGCAGACGCGCCGCGCTGGTCACCACGCGCAGCGCGACGATCTTCGTGGAACCATCCTCCAGGCTGTTCGTGGACACGTCGAGTACTCCGACGACATCGCCCTCGAAGAGCAACGCAATACACAATGTGCCCGCCACCGATACGGTCTCGGCGTTGCTCGCGTGTTCGACGAGCGACGTTACCGTATCCATCCACCCAGCCACCGCCGGTTCAGACGTGCTCACCGGCGCGCACACAGGCGCGTCGCTGACGACTTCCGGCGCGTCACTAAAGAGCCGCAATAAGCCGACTCGATCCTGCGCCTCCAAAGCCGTGCGCAAGCGCTCGACGATCCGCGCATGCGCTGCGGGATCGGCGGGCTCCACCGGTGCACCCGCGCGTTGCAGACGCGCCTTGGCCCGATGGACGATCTGCCGGCAGGCCGCCGGCGTTCGCTCGAGAATGGCCGCGATCTCCGCGTAGTCACAGTCAAACGCTTCGTGCAGCACGAACGCTGCCCGTTCGTCCGGTTTCAGACGCTCGAGCAGCAGCATCACGCCATAGGACATCTCCGCCGCGCGCAAGGCCAGTTCTTCGGCCGATGGCGCCACCTCGTCGAGCCACAGCTCCGGCAACCAGCCGGCGGCCTGCGACGCGCGTTCGCGCTGCACACGCCGCAGCCGGTCGATCGCCACGCGCGTGGTGATCGTGGTGAGCCAGGCGACAGGTAGCTGCACCTCCTGCGTGTCCGCGAGGTGCCATTTCAATCCGACGTCCTGCACCACGTCTTCCGCTTCGGCGCGGCTGCCGAGCATCCGGTACGCCAGCGCGAGCAGGCGGGCGCGCACGGCCTCGAAGCTGGATGCCTTGTCGATTCCTTGTTCTGTCATACGTAGACCTCCAGATCGTGCGTGGTGAAAAGCGCGCGGCGCCCTGCCTGCGAAATGATCCGGGTGCGCGCCGACATCCTGATTCTTTTCGTCTTGACGGCTGGGCATCGAGCGATGTGACAGGTCCGCAAAAAAATATTTCTGTCACGGCGCCCTGTGTCCCGTCGTCATAGGGACAACAACCAGCGCAAGGAATGCGCAGGTTACGGAACGGCTAAGGCGCAGCCTGGAGGCTTCGCGCCATGAAGCCACACGCTCCGCACAAACCGCGGTCACCCAGACCGCATACGCGAGGTCAATATGCAGTCCAGCCATTCAACCATCACCGGCCTTGGCCTCGTGCCCACCGTGATCGAACAGTCCGGCCGCGGCGAGCGCGCCTACGACATCTATTCGCGCTTGCTGCGCGAGCGCATCGTGTTTCTGGTCGGGCCCGTCAACGAGCAATCGGCCAGTGTGATTGTCGCCCAGTTGCTGTTTCTGGAGTCCGAGAATCCCGACAAGGATATTTCTTTTTACATCAATTCGCCGGGCGGTTCGGTGTACGACGGCCTCGCGATCTACGACACCATGCAATTCATCAAACCGGAGGTATCGACCTTGTGCACCGGCTTCGCCGCGAGCATGGGCACCTTTCTGCTGACAGCCGGTCAACGCGGCAAACGGTATGCCTTGCCGAACGCGCGCATCATGATTCATCAGCCGTCGGGCGGCAGCCAGGGCACGGCGGCGGACGTCGAGATTCAGGCGAAGGAAGTGCTCTATCTGCGAGAGCGCCTGAATGCGATAACGGCCGAGCGCACCGGGCGCAGCATCGAGGAAATCGCCCGCGACACCGACCGCGACAACTTCATGTCGGCGCAGGCCGCGAAGACGTACGGTCTCGTCGATGAAGTGCTTGAAACACGCGCGGCGCTGAATGTCGCGCCGTATCACCAGGATAGGTAGCACGGTGGCCCGTGTGGTCACCCACTGCGAACCAACGCCGTAGGGCTGTAACGCTGAGACTGTTTAGGCACGGTGTCGGCATGCCTGCAAGAACCCTGGAGAACGTCACAAAAAGCGCGCGCCGTCGGGGGTTCGCGCCGCCCGTATCGGTGCGCCCGGAACACAAAAGCTGATCACCTCCGCTGGAATCGCTATCATGGTCGCGATTCGTCCAATTCGACGATCGCTTCAATGGAGATATACATGGCGTCATCCAACGAAACTGTCAGCATGGCGCTATTCTGCGACTTCGAAAACGTCGCGCTCGGCGTGCGTGACGCGAAGTACGACAAGTTCGATATCAAGCTGGTGCTCGAACGTCTGCTGCTCAAGGGCAGCATTGTCGTGAAGAAAGCATATTGCGACTGGGACCGCTACAAGAGTTTCAAAGGCGCGATGCACGAGGCCAATTTCGAATTGATCGAAATTCCGCACGTGCGCCAATCGGGCAAGAATTCCGCCGACATCCGGCTCGTGGTCGACGCGCTCGACCTGTGCTACACGAAATCGCACGTCAATACGTTCGTGATCATCAGCGGCGACTCGGATTTTTCGCCGCTGGTGTCGAAGCTGCGTGAGAACGCCAAGCAGGTGATCGGCGTCGGCGTGCAGCAATCCACGTCCGATCTGCTGATCGCGAACTGCGACGAGTTCTTCTTTTACGACGACCTCGTGCGGGAGAGTCAGCGCACCGTCGCCAAGCGCGAGTCGTCGCGCCCGCAACAGTCCGCCCAGCCGGCGGCCAAACGCGCGCCCGACGAGGAGAAGACCCGCAACAAGGAAGACCTCGAGAAACGCCGCACCAAGGCGGTCGAAATCGCGGTGCAAACGTTCGACGCGCTCGCGTCCGAACGCGGCGATAGCGGCAAGATGTGGGCGTCGGTGCTGAAGAACGCGATCAAGCGCCGCAAGCCGGATTTCAACGAAACGTACTACGGCTTTCGCGCTTTCGGCAATCTGCTCGAAGAAGCTCATGCTCGCGGGCTGCTCGAGTTCGGCCGCGACGAGAAGTCGGGCGCGTATGTGTATCGAAGCACGGCCGCGAATGTGGCCGGCGACAACACGGGCGAGCCCGTGGAAATCGTGGAGTCGGCGGAACAGTTGTATGAGGCGCAGGTCGCCGAAACGGTGATCGCCGAGTCGGGCGGCAAACACGAGTCGCGCCGTCGAGGACGAGGCAATCGCAAAGCAGGACGCGGCCAACAGGAGACCGTGTACGAAGAGCGTACGACCGTCGAACATGGCGGTGGCGCTCAGGCTCAAGCGGACGATGTGCACGAGCAAGCGCCGGAAAATGCTGAGTTCGCTTTTGAACTGCCGGAAGCGCCTTTCGCGGAGGCTGAAGCCGCGAACGCTGAAGAATCCGGTGGCTCGGAGAGGTCGGCAGAAGCAGACGAGCGAGATACGAGCGGCAAGCAACCCAAGCGCCGCAGCGAACGCGCGCCGCGCAAGACGGCTGCGAAGCGAGCAAAGAAAGCTGCGCCGCGAAGCATCGACGATATTCCGGAGATCGCAGCGCCCGCTGAAGCGCCGGCCGCTTCTGCCACAGCGGAAGAAGCGCCTGCGCCGGCAAAAAAGGCCGCACGCAAGTCGGCGCCGCGCAGTCGTCGTCCGCGTAAGACGGCCGCTACGAGCGATGCGGAGTGAGCGTGATATCTGGCGCGGTGTGTAGCCGTGCCGATGTCGCTGCAACTGCATTAGCCCAGCGCCAAACAGAAAGCCCCTGCTCCGCAAAAAAAGGAGCAAGGGCTTTTTCATACCGCGATCCAGATAACCCGCAAGCCAATCACCGACACCCACGCGAACACACTCAACTACAGCCGCATCTCACCCAACGCGAAACCATCCCCCTTCCGCTCACAACAACCCAAACACCGCCACCCCATTAGTAGCGCCGACATACACCTTGCCGCGCGCAATCATCGGCGTGATGAATTTATTGCCCGCGCCCCATTGATCGCGCGTGCCGGCCTGGTTGCTGTTGTACAACTCGACGGCGAGATTGCCCGCGTTGTACGCGTGTAACGCGCCGGTCGTGCCGTTTTCCGCCGCCCAGACAATGCCGTTGCTCGCGCCGTTCGCCGATACGGCGGGTGTCGCGCCCGGATACGGGAAAGTGGTCGGACTCCTCGACGCCGCAGTAGTCGCAAGGAACGCCCCCGAGACCGGCAGCGCCTTCAGGTTGTCGTTCAGCCCGCCGTAATAGACCACGCCGTTGTAGTAAGCCGGCGATCCCCAGATGCCACCCGCCAACGTGCCGATCAACTCCTGCCAGATGTTGTTGGCCGTCGGGTTGAATTTGCCCATCGAGTCGCGATCGACGACGTAGATGCGGTTGTCCTTGCCGGCCGCCACCGCGAGATGCTTGACGACGCCTCCTGTCGTGGTCTGATCCGGCAACACCATGGCGCCGCCCGAGCCGAAATCGTTGTCGGTGGCCGCTTGCGTGACCACGTCTGACATCGCGAAGTAATCGGTGACCTGCAGGTTGCCCAAGGAGAGCTTCATCATCGAGTCGCCGAAGTCGCCGTCGACGGGAAAGCCCTGCGCATTCAGCGTGGTGCCGAACGTGCCGTTGCCGTCCACGACGTAGAGCGACCTGCCGTCCGACGCCATGCCCGAGCCGGCCATCCAGATCGAGCCTTGACTGCCGTTCGGCGTGATGTTGATCACGCTGGTCTGTTTCAGCGTGTCGGCGCTATAGGCCATCATCCAGCCGGTGTACGAGCCCCCCATGCAGTGCGCGGTCCAACCCATGTAGATGTTGCCGCCGACCAGCGTAAGTGCCGCGCGCTCCGTATGCAGCGACGGGTTGAAGGTAATCACCCCGTTGACGCTGCCCGCGCCGTTGCCCGGATAAGTCGCCGCGATTTCCGTCGGACCGCCGAGCACTTCGGCGCCGGTCGCCAGATCGAGCGCATGCAGCCGGTGATGGTAGCCGCCGCCACTGTCTTTCGTCATCGCCACGGCATACAGCACGCCATTCGTGCCGCGACTGCGGTCGATGACCGGCGTCGACGTAATGCCGATCTCAGGGGTGATGTCCTGGCATCCGTGGTCGTCGCTGGGCGTTTCGCCGCTGCCGATCAGCGAGACTTTCCACAGTTGCGCGAAAGATGTGGCGTCGTAGGCGTAGACGCTATCGTGTTCGGTGACCACGTAGACCACGTCGTGGGCCGTGCCGCCGATCGACAGGCTGGTGACGAAGAGCGGCTGTCCGTCGACCTTGCCGTCCGCGGCAAGAAACGCGACCTTGCCGAAACTCGCCGAGTTGACGTTCGCCGGTGTAAGCGTGGTCTCGGCGAGCATCTGACCAGTGCGGCCGAGATCGTTGTGATGCATGAGGACGTCGGTGGCGTAGGCCGTCACCGCTGCCGGTGTGTTGCCCGTGCCGGTCGTTCCGGTGCCGGTGCCCGTGCCGGTGGTCGAACCCGTACCGCTACCGGAACCTGTATCCGAGCCGCTCGACGTGCCACTTCCGCTCGCCGACCCCGACGTGGCGCCCGAACCACCGCCGCCACACGACGCGAAACAGGAGGCGACGGCAATCAGCGCCACTACCGTGCCCCGACGGGTCCATGCGCCGAGCCCGGATGTCTCAGCGCCAGCTTGCGAGATTCGCATTTTCGCCTCGCCTCTTGAACGATGCGACGGTCAGCTCCGCACAACCAACGGTGCGCGCCGTGACTCACGTCGCGTGCCGCAAGAGAGGAGCCCGCCACGCGCGTCTCCCGCTCGCTGAACACAGTCATCGCCCTTACGGCTGATTAACCGTACGCTGTTTGCAAAGGCGTTTATCGCCATCGTGTCGCCTCTCTCCGCCATACGAGGCAATACGTGACGGCGATACGATTCAGTGGCCCCGGACGCTCGGCGAAATTCGATCAGTAGTACGGATAGGGCGCATACATTACCGGCGGCGGCCCGTAATAACGGGGCGGCGGAGCAACATATACCGGTTGCGGCGCATAGACCGGCATCCGCGGCTGCGAAATCGTGTTGCCCTTTGACACCATGCACTGCGCGTACGCCGCGTCGTACTGCGCCTGGAGGCTACCGCCCGCGTACTGTGCGCCGTTGGCGCCGGTCGCGCCGCCGATCAGCAAGCCGCTGCCCGCGCCAATGGCCGCGCCCGCGCCGGGATTGCCTGCCGCTGCGCCAAAGAGCGCACCGACAGCGGCACCGCCTAGCGTGCCGATAGCCGCGCTATTGACGCTGTTCGTGGTCGCGGCCTGCGAGGCGCCGGTCGCGTTGGTCGAGCGATAAGCGTAGTCGCGGCAGTTGTAGTCGTCCTGCTGGAACTGATTGAGCGGCTCGCCGCTGCGCGGCAGCGCGACGATGGATGGACCGCTCGGCGGCACCACCGCGCAACCGCCGAGGAGCGCCAGTGCGACCGCAGCCACAGGCAATGCGACGCGTATCGATTGAGGACTTGAGATCATGGTGGCGCACGTTTCTTCATAGGGGAAACATACGTTAGGCCAATTTGCGGGCGCTTTGTTTACGAGATAGTTACCGTATTTTTTCCGCCTGCATCTGGACACGCTGTCGGCAGGCTGAATGCGAATTGGAAGCCGGCGTGCCGTTACCAACTGTGACAAAGATTCATGCGCCGCGGCGTGTGAAAAGCAATCCTATGCATCTCGGGCGCGAGCCCCGTCGAGACCCTTCGACGCACTGACGCGCGACAGCAAGCCACGCCAGGAAAAAGAAAAGCCCTCGCATTCGAGAGCTTTTCTTTCCTGCAATTGCTACGGAGTTCGACGATCAACGCCGCGACCGGATCAGCCAGCCGGCGGCGCCAGTTTCAAACTCACCGGCAATCTCACGCGAAGTTCTTCGACGCGAATTCCCAGTTGACGATGTTCCAGTACGCTTCGACGAACTTCGGACGCGCATTGCGGTAGTCGATGTAGTAAGCGTGTTCCCACACGTCGATCGTCAGCAGAGCCTTCGCGTCGGTGGTCAGCGGCGTAGCGGCGTTGCTCGTCGACACGAGGTCGAGCGAACCGTCGGCCTTCTTCACCAGCCATGCCCAGCCCGAGCCGAACGTGCCGACCGCGGTCTTGGCGAACTCTTCCTTGAACTTGTCGAACGAACCCCACTTGGCGTTGATCGCGTCAGCGAGCGCGCCGGTCGGCGCACCGCCACCTTGCGGCGACAGGCTGTTCCAGAAGAACGTGTGGTTCCACACTTGAGCTGCGTTATTGAACACGCCGCCGGATGCCTTCTTGACGATTTCTTCGAGCGACAGGTTCTCGAACTCCGTGCCCTTGATCAGATTGTTCAGGTTGGTCACATAGGTCTGGTGATGCTTGCCGTAGTGATACTCGAGCGTCTCTTCCGACATGTTCGGCACGAGTGCGTTTTTCGCGAACGGCAGCGGCGGGAGCGTATGTTCCATGGTGCTTTCCTTCTGTCTGTATCTGTTGTGGGGGGAGTCTGCGGATAACGCTTTTGAGCACTCGATTGTAGGCGACTTGGAATAACCCCGCAAACCAACGGACTTTATGCCCGGCATTGGCGAACACGCCGCGCGCACAGCGTAATTAGTGCTTGCGCACCCGGTGTGCCCGGCCCTCGCAACAGTCAAAAGTACAGGCGCCGAGGCCGTCGGCGAAGTGTCAGAAACCGTCGGTCAGGCGCGGCTGCACATCGGCGAGCGCGATATCCGCGGCACCTTCCGCAAGATGCACCGTCAGGCGCCGTCCCGGCTTCAACGACGACGGCGCGCGCACCGCGCGTCCACTCTGGGCGTCGAGCACGGCGGCATAGCCACGCTCCAGCGTACGCTGCGGACTCAGCACTTCGAGACGCGCAGCGAGCGTGTCGATGCGCGCGGTCTGACGTTCATGCTGGCGTAACAAAGCCGCGTCCAGACGTTGCGAAAGATTGCCGAGTTTCGCCTGATGCCCGGCGAGATCCGGACGCCAACGCTGCCAGCGCATCTGCAGCAGCGAAAACCGCGCTCGCGCGTCGCGCACCGGACGCGCGCCCGCCGATGCCAACCGCACGCTCAATTGCTGCAGATGCGTGCGTTGCCGCGCGAGCCGCTCGGCCGGCGACACCAGCCGGCGCGCGAGCCAGTCGAGTTGCTGCGCGCGCCGCTCCATCATGCGGCCGAAGCCGCGCGCGAGCGTCGCGTGGCGGTGATCCAACTCGCGCAACAGCAGCACGCGCTGCGGACTGACGAGTTCGGCGGCGCCGGTGGGCGTCGGCGCGCGCACGTCCGCGGCAAAGTCGGCGATCGTGAAATCGGTTTCGTGGCCCACGCCGCTAACCACGGGAATCGCGCTTTCGGCGATCGCGCGCGCCAGCACTTCTTCGTTGAACGCCCACAAGTCTTCGATCGAGCCGCCGCCGCGGCACACGATCAGCACGTCGACTTCGCGCCGCGCGTTGGCGGCGTCGACCATCGCGGCGAGCTTGCCGCTCACGCCCACGCCCTGCACCGGCGCCGGATAAATGATCACCGGAATGTGCGGTGCGCGCCGCGACAGCGTGGTCAGGACGTCGCGCAACGCCGCGGCCTGCAACGACGTGACGATGCCGATCGCCCGCGGATGCGTCGGCAACGCGCGTTTGCGTTCGGCGGCAAAGAGCCCCTCGGCTTCGAGCTGCGCTTTCAGCCGGAGGAACGCTTCGTAGAGACGCCCCTGTCCGGTGCGCCGCACCGCTTCCACATTCAGTTGCAGTTCGCCGCGCGGCTCGTACATCGTCACCAGCGCGCGCACTTCGATGCGGTCGCCTTCGCGCGGCGTGAATTCGGCGTATTGCGCCCGCCCGCGGAACATCACGCAACGCATCTGAGCCTGCGCATCCTTGATCGAGAAATACCAATGGCCGCTCGCGGCGCGCGTGAAGTTCGACACTTCGCCGGCGACCCAGACGAGCGGAAATGAACGTTCGAGCATCGTGCCGATCGCGCGATTGAGCGCCGAAACGGGAACGACGACCTCACCGCCGGGCGTCGCCGACGAGGAAAAAGGGCTTTCGGGATTCATGCGAGGAATATGGGTGGCTGGCCGGACAGACGATAGACCGACCGGCCATCCGCGTCCAGCGCGGCGCTCGAATTGTTAAAAGTGTCCACATGGCGGGACCCGCCAGACGGATCCCGCCAGATTGCCCGCGAGGCCGCATGAATTCCAAGCATGTCGTTGATTTATATGGTGTTTACATCTCGCCAAAGAGAATGATTGCCGATACCGGGCGCGCGGAATGGCCTTCTCCGCCCGTCGGACGGCAGGTTCTCCACAAAGTTATCCACAGGCTGCGAGCAACGCCGGAAGTGCGGTTTCGTCGCGCGGCGCATGGCGCGCGGCTTGCCGTGCGTGACGCTCGCGCGCTAGAGTGGCGGGTTCGACGGCATGCCGAACGCCCCGCGGCGCCCGGCATTGCGGCACACTGCGAAAGTGCGTCCGTTGCCGCCTCGCTTCATTTTTCGCCTCACTTTCGATAGTCCGGAGAACCGCGTTGATGCTTGCCCCGCGTATTGCGCCTAGCTCCTTCACGCCGCCGTCCCGGCGCCTTTTAGCGAGCGGCGCGCCACTCGTCTGCGCGACGTGCCCATGAGCGAAGTCAGCAACCGTCTCGAAGCACGCCTCGCGCGCGAATGGCAACAGCGCGGCCCCCTCGCCTGGGCGCTGTCGCCGCTCGCCTGCGTGTTCGGCGCGATCGCCGCCGCGCGCCGCGCGGCCTTTTCGTTCGGCTGGTTGAAATCGGTGCGCATCGGCGTGCCCGTGGTGGTGGTCGGCAATGTGACCGTCGGCGGTACCGGTAAGACGCCGACCGTGATCGCGCTGGTCGAGGCGTTGCGCGCCGCGGGCTTCAAACCCGGCGTGGTGTCGCGCGGCTACGGCGCGCGCGTGAAGACGCCGACGCGGGTCACTTCCACCTCTGCGGCGAGTGTCGGCGGTGACGAGCCGCTTCTGATCGCGCGCCGCACCGGTGCGCCGGTATGGGTCTGTCCGGATCGCGTGGCGGCCGCGCAGGCGCTGTGCGCCGCGCACCGTGAAGTCGACGTGATCGTGAGCGACGACGGCTTGCAGCATTACCGGCTCGAGCGCGACGCTGAATTGGTCGTGTTCGATCACCGGCTCGGCGGCAACGGTTTCCTGCTGCCGGCCGGCCCGCTGCGCGAGCCGCTGTCGCGCCGCCGCGACGCGACGCTCATCAACGATCCTTACGCGCGCACGCTGCCGGCGTGGCCGAACACCTTCGCGCTGCAACTCGCGCCCGCCGACGCGTGGCATCTGGACAATCCCGCGTTGCGCCGTCCGCTCGCGCAGTTCAGCGGCGATCGCGTGCTCGCGGCAGCAGGCATCGGCGCGCCGGAGCGCTTTTTCGCTACGCTGCGCGCCGCCGGCCTCACGCCCGCCACGCGCGCACTGCCGGATCACTACGCGTTCGAGCGCAATCCGTTTACGGACGTGGACGCCGACGCCATCCTGATAACGGAAAAGGATGCGGTAAAATTAGGGTCCTGGCACGACGCGCGCATCTGGGTTGTCCCGGTCGAAGCCGCGCTCGATCATCGCCTCATTGCATTAGTTGTGGAGAAAGTCCGTGGACGCTCGCCTGCTTGAAATTCTCGTCTGCCCGATCTGCAAGGGCCCGCTCAGCTATGACCGCGCCGCGCAGGAGCTGATCTGCAACGCGGACAAGCTGGCCTATCCGATTCGCGACGGCATTCCCGTCATGCTGGTCGACGAAGCGCGGCAGACCGTAGAAGGCACGCCGGTCGATCTGAATCCGGGCTCGGTGGCCTGAGTCAGACTGCGCTCGCGCGCGGCGGCCGCCATGCCAGTGTGGCGCGTGTCGCGAGCTGAATCCGTCGACTTGTCCGTTCGCGGCCGCGCTGCATGCGCGGCCGATTTCTTCCGGCTTCATCGCCGCCCGTCTTTGCGCTTGCCTTGCCGATGACCCACGCCAACACCACCACTCCCCCGTTTATCGCCGTCGTGCCGGCCCGGCTCGCCTCGACGCGTCTGCCCAACAAGCCGCTCGCCGACATCGGCGGCAAGCCGATGGTGGTGCGGGTCGCCGAACGCGCGCGCGAATCGGGCGCGCAGCAGGTGCTGGTCGCCTCGGACGCGCAAGCGGTGCTCGACGCCGCCCGCGACCACGGCTTCGAAGCGGTGTTGACGCGCGCGGACCATCCGTCCGGCACCGACCGTCTCGCGGAAGTCGCGGCGCAATTCGGCTGGAGCGACGAGACGATCGTGGTCAACGTGCAAGGCGACGAACCGCTGATCGATCCGGCGCTCGTGTGCGGCGTTGCGTCGCACCTTGCGGCGAGCCACGGCTGCGCGATCGCCACCGCCGCGCACCCGATCACCGACCCCGCCGAAATCTTCAACCCGAACGTCGTCAAGGTCGTGCTCGACGCGCGCGGCGTCGCGCTGTACTTTTCGCGCGCGCCGATTCCATGGGCACGCGACGCCTACCAGCCGCACTGGCCCGATGTCGCATCGATGCCCGCGCCGCCCGCGCCCGCGGTGGTTCATCGGCATATCGGGCTGTACGCGTATCGTGCGCAATTCCTGCGCACGTATCCCAGCCTCGCAATCTCGCCGATCGAACAGGTCGAAGCGCTCGAACAACTGCGCGCGATGTGGCACGGCGAGCGCATCGCGGTGCTCGTCACGCACGACGTGCCGCTGCCCGGTGTCGACACACCCGCCGATCTCGCGCGCGTGCAGGCTTTATTCGGGTCTTGAGCGGAAAAACCCATGGCATAATCGGACGGTTGTGCGCGCCTCCCGCTACACGCGAGAGTCAGGGTTTGCCCGGTCGCGCCGTCGCCGTCTTGCAGCGCCGTCGTCTTCGACGTGCAGCGCGAGACCTGGAACGGCAGCCGATGCGGGTCCCCTCGACGCATCGTGGGACGTCCGCAGCGCCACCAAAGAACTCACATAGATCTGGAGATATCACATGCGTTTGATCCTTTTGGGTGCGCCCGGCGCGGGCAAGGGCACTCAGGCGACCTTCATCAAGGAAAAGTTCGGCATTCCGCAAATTTCCACTGGCGACATGCTGCGCGCGGCCGTCAAGGCAGGCACGCCGCTCGGCCTTGAAGCCAAGCGCTTCATGGATGCCGGCGAACTGGTCACGGACGAACTGATCATCAACCTGGTGAAAGAGCGTCTGCAGCAGCCGGACTGCGCGAACGGCTATCTGTTCGACGGTTTTCCGCGCACCATTCCGCAAGCTGAAGCCATGAAGCAGGCCGGCGTTCCGATCGACTACGTGCTGGAAATCGACGTGCCGTTCGACGAGATCATCGTGCGCATGAGCGGCCGCCGCTCGCACGCGGCGTCGGGCCGTACGTATCACGTCAAGTTCAATCCGCCGAAGGTCGAAGGCGTGGACGACGTGACCGGCGAACCGCTGATCCAGCGCGACGACGACAAGGAAGAAACCGTCAAGAAGCGTCTGGAAGTGTACGAGGCGCAAACCAAACCGCTGATCGAGTACTACAACACCTGGGCGAAGAACGGCGATTCGTCGACCCCGTTGACCGCGCCGCAGTATCGGCGCATTTCAGGCCTCGGCAGCGTCGACGAAATTCGTGACCGCGCGTTCGAGGCGTTGAAGTAAGCTCGTTTGCGTCTGTCTGTGATCGCTTCTGCAAAAACCCGCCCCTTGCCGGCGGGTTTTTTTATGCAACGCGTGGCGCGAGTGCGGTGCGCTTTCTCTATCCGTCCGCGCTCAGTATTAATTAGCCATCCGTAATGGTTTGCTCTGCCTGCGACCACTGACAGCGCGTGAATCGGGCGCCGGCCCGCTTCGCTTTCCGCATTGCAGCATAGCCGTTACAATCGATCATCGAAAAGATATTCGATCTAGACATTACTGAACCGTAGCAAAGGAGAAGACATGGAGATTCGTGACAACGTTTTCCTGATCACCGGTGGTGCATCGGGTCTAGGCGCAGCCACGGCGCGCCTGTTCGTCGAAAACGGCGGCAAAGTCGTGCTCGCCGACCTGAATGTGGATGCCGGCGAGGCGCTCGCGAAAGAACTCGGCGGCGTCTTCGTCAAATGCGATGTGAGCCGCGAAGACGACGCCACCCAAGCCGTCGAAGCCGCCACCAAGCTCGGCACGCTGCGCGGCCTCGTCAATTGCGCGGGCGTCGCGCCGGCCGTCAAAACGGTCGGCAAGGACGGCCCGCATCCGCTCGACTCGTTCGCGCGCACCGTCTCGATCAATCTGATCGGCACCTTCAACATGATCCGGCTCGCCGCCGCGGCTATGTCGAAGAACGAGCCGAACGCGAATGGCGAGCGCGGCGTGATCATCAACACGGCGTCGGTGGCCGCGTATGACGGCCAGATCGGCCAGGCGGCTTATGCAGCGTCCAAGGCCGGCGTGGTCGGCATGACGCTGCCGATCGCACGCGACCTGTCGCGCAACGCGATCCGCGTGATGACGATCGCACCGGGCATTTTCGAAACGCCCATGCTGCTCGGCATGCCGCAGGAAGTGCAGGACGCCTTGGGCGCGATGGTGCCGTTCCCGCCGCGTCTCGGCAAACCGGCGGAGTACGCGATGCTCGCCAAGCAGATCTTCGACAATCCGATGCTCAATGGCGAAGTGATTCGTCTGGACGGCGCGATTCGGATGCAGCCGAAGTAAGCCTGCATGCGGCGCGCGGTTTCGTATAGCCCACGCCAGTGAAAAACGCCTGCACATGATCATCATGTGCAGGCGTTTCTTTTGCGTGGCTCGGGTACGACGCGCGGCCGCTTGCTCGTTTACTCGCGGTCGTCGTGCTGTGTCCGCTGACGCAGTTCGTGCAATTGCGACTCCACCACGGTCGCGTCCTCGGCATCCGGCCGGTCGCCGAGATAGCGCTCGAGATCTTCAAGCGCCGGGCGCAGGTAATCGAGCCGCGCATAAGCGAAGCCACGATCGCGCACTTCCTCGATACTCTCCGGCAGCAGGATCACGAGACGCTGCTGCACCGCCAGCAGACGCTGCCAACGTTCCGTCTGAAGATACGTGGACTTCAGATTGCGCAGCATTCGCGCGATGATCTCGCGGCGCGTGGCCGGTTGCAGCAGCATGCGCAGCGCCCTGCTCACCGATTCGCCCGCCGACGCCACATACGGCTCCAGCATCTCCACCATCTCCGATTCGGACAGCGAGTGTCCGCTGGTCGGATCGAGCATGACGTCACCGTCAGGCGTCGTCACGCGTAACAGGAAGTGACCGGGAAACGACACGCCGCGCGCTGGAACGCCGATCTGTTCGGCCATTTCCAGATACAGCACTGCCAGCGAAATCGGAATGCCACGGCGGCGCTTGAGCACCGCGTTCAGATGGCTGTTGTCGGGGTCGTAATAATCGTTGAGATTGCTGGCGAAGCCCAGCTCTCGAAAGAAGAACCGGTTCAGAATGCCGACCTTCTGCTTGATGTCGGCATCGTCCGGCATGCGACGCTGCAGGCGCACCACCAGTTCGTCGATCTCGGCGAGCGTGCCTTGCAGATCGAGATCGGGATAGGCGTCCTGCGCGAGCGAGAGCGCCGCCTCGGTCAGCGGAAGACTGTCGTCTTCGGCGACGAGCGTGCTGAAATAGTCGAGAACTCGCGTCATCGTGATCACTTCACTCGCCTTTTGAAATACGCGTACTTGAAGCCCATCAGCCAAAGCATACCGAAATATAGCGCGGCGAACAGAACGAGGCACGCTGCGAGCAACACCATGCGGTCGACCGGGCGGCTATGCATGCCGATCCAGTCGAAGCTGATGGCCAGCCAGTGCATCGTGCCGGCCAGCACCAGACAGGCGCCGAACAACTGCACGAAGAATTTGAGCCAGCCGCTCGACGGCCTATAGATGCCGCGCTTGCGCAGACCGAGAAACAGCAGCAGCGCATTACCGCAAGCGCCGAGCCCGACGCTCAGCGTCAAGCCCGCATGCGCGAAAATCGGCACGAACAGATAGTTGCTCAACTGCGTGAGGATCAGCACGCCGACCCCGATCTTCACCGGCGTCTTGATGTCCTGCTTCGCGTAGAAACCCGGCGCGAGGATCTTGATAAGGATCAGGCCGATCAGGCCGACGCCATACGCCGACAGCGCGCGGGAGACCATCACCACCGAATTGCCGTCGAACTTGCCGTAGTGGAACAGTGTGGCGGTCAGCGGCTGCGCGAAGAAAAATAGCGCGACGGCGCTCGGCGCGGCCAGCAGGAAGGTGACGCGCAAGCCCCAGTCGAGCAGCGACGAGTATTCGTGCGGATCGGCATCGACGTGCGCCTTGGAGAGGCTCGGCAGCAGGATCGTGCCGAGCGCGACGCCCAGCAGCGCGGTCGGAAACTCCATCAGCCGGTCGGCGTAGTTGATCCACGACACGGCGCCCGGCCCGATGCGCGACGCGATATTCGTGTTGATGATCAGGCTGATCTGCGCGACCGAGACGGCGAACATCGCGGGCACCATCTTGGACAGCACGCGCTTGACGCCGCGATGCGCGAGCGCCTTCACCGGATTCAGGCCGATGCGCGGAATCATGTCGATCTTCTTCAGCCCCGGCAGCTGCACGATGAATTGCAGCACGCCGCCGGCGATCACCGCCCATGCAAGCGCATAAACCGGCGTTTGCAGACGCGGCGCGACGAACACCGCCGCGACGATGAACGCGACGTTCAGCAGAACCGGCGCGAACGCGGGTAGCGAGAAGTTCTTGTACGTGTTCAGCACGCCCGACGCCAGCGACGTCAGCGAAATGAAAATGATGTACGGGAACATGATGCGCGTCATGGTGACCGCGAGGGCGTACGCCTGACCTTCATGCGCAAGGCCCGAGGCGACGATGAACACGACGCCCGACGCGCCCACCACGCCGATCAGCGAGAGGATTGCGAGCGCCCAGGCGAGCACCGTCGACGTGGCGTCGACCAGCGCTTTGGTGGCGTCGTGGCCCTGCTGGTTCTTGAACTCGGCGAGGATCGGCACGAAGGCCTGCGAGAACGCGCCCTCGGCGGAGATACGGCGCAGCAGGTTCGGAATGCGGAAGGCGACGTAGAACGCGTCAGTGTATTGACTGGCACCGAACGCGCGTGCGATCAGCGTTTCGCGGGCCAGTCCGGTCACGCGCGACAGCAGCGTGAAGCCGCTGACCGTCAGCAGGGCTCGGAATAGATTCATGGGGCGCTTATTATACGGGTGCCGCGAGTGCGGACGACGAGCCGGAACGCGATTCGGACCGATTTGCCGCGCGGACGTTCGATCCGATGAATGGATCGGCGCGTTTTTTGTGGCCCGGCCGCGCCGTCCTGGGACCGCTGGACTCGCCCCGCGCCCGCCTTGTGCCCCGGGGGCGACACGCTCGCGCCCGATGCGCCGCCGACTGGGCGCAGGTCTTTACGCAACACGGCGGCGCAGCGTCATAGCGCTTTCCCGTTGCCACGTGCCTGATTTTGTTGCTATAATCGCCGGTTTCGAAGCTCGCTCAACTTTCGGACGGGGTTTGGAGCGGCGCCACAGCGCCTGCCAAGACCCTCGCGCACCCCGAAAACACAGGCCTGCCTTCGCGTAGTCCGATCGATTTTTTTCGACACTTTTGCGCTCTTGGGCAATCGCTTCCAAGAGTTCGATCTAAAAGCAGCACCTCACCACTTGAAGGTCAGGTACTGGAAACAGGAACAGGATAAGGAACCGTCATGGCTAACTCCGCACAAGCACGCAAGCGCGCCCGCCAGGCCGCCAAGGCAAACTCGCACAACTCGGCACTGCGCTCGAAGTTCCGCACGGCTATCAAGGCTGTCCGCAAGGCGATCGACGCCGGCGACAAGGCCAAGGCCGCTGAGATCTTCCAGGCATCGTCGAAGACCATCGACATCATCGCCGACAAGAAAATCGTTCACAAGAACAAGGCTGCTCGCCATAAGAGCCGTCTCGCTGCAGCCATCAAGGGTCTGCAAGCGTCCGCAGCGCAGTAATTCCGGTCAGCCCGCTTCGGTGGGCTACCTCCTGTTTCCGCTGCACAGAAAAGCCCGCCTCGGCGGGCTTTTTTGCTTCGGACCGACAGATCCGCACTGTCTCGCGCAATTCGTCGCGCGCATGACTAACGGACTGCCCATAAAAAAACCCGCTGCCAGCGGGTTTTTTACTTTTTGCCTTCGCCAATCAAGCAGGTTCGCGCTAGATCACGTGTCTTTTCTCTTGCGGCGCGGCGTGCTCAAGTTGCAACTCGCACGCCTCGGTCACGACCAGGTCGTTGTCTTTCGCGAAGTTAAGGACGAAGTCGAAAGCCATGGGCTCGATGTCGCGCAAGCGCGAATCGAGAATCACGCACTTGAGGTCGCCGATCATGGTCGGCCGGACATACAGCGAGTACT
Organism: Paraburkholderia sp. RL17-373-BIF-A; assembly: GCF_046030175.1. Taxonomy (NCBI): domain Bacteria; kingdom Pseudomonadati; phylum Pseudomonadota; class Betaproteobacteria; order Burkholderiales; family Burkholderiaceae; genus Paraburkholderia; species Paraburkholderia sp. RL17-373-BIF-A. The sequence continues at coordinate 25,650 of NZ_JARESO010000018.1, read as the reverse complement.
GCAAATAGGCGTTCGGCCCCTTCCTTGCGCCGGGGCCGAAACAGGCCATGACGCCTGCGAGACGCTCCGACCAGTCGCTCGGCCGAAACTTTTTTCCCGTCGACGTGATGCCCTGAATGAAATATTCGGTTGGAGCTGCTTCGGCCATGTAGGAATACCTGTGTGACTGCCCAGCGGGATGACGGCAAAGCGGACGACGAAACGGCTCTGAATTGCCTGGGACTCGCCGACCGTGCCACGATGGCGAGCCGCATCACCAGAAACCGCGAAGAGCCGGCCAAGCCACCTTGTCGCTCGTCATGACGGCGCACCGCAAGCAGGTTGTTCCGAACCGCGCGAGCCGTGTCCCACAAGCGGAATACCGGCCTGCTGGGCTTTGGGATAACCCGTAGATTATAGCGCAGCGGACCTTTTTCCGCAGCGCACACAAGACATATGCAACGGTTCCAGGAGCGTTCCACAAGGCTTTCAGACAGCTTTCCCGGCCTCTTGGCCGACTCGTCAAACCGGGCGAAATCCTTTATGCTGCTTTGAGTTACCACAAACGACGGCGGCGCCGTCCGGCAATCCTGCCGGGTGAGACCGCCGTATTTGTTTCATGACCGCCAAGAAAATTCGCCACTACCTGCAGTTCAAGGATTTCTCGCTGGAAGACTACGAGTACGTGCTGGAACGCGCGCGCATTCTGAAACGCAAATTCAAGAACTACGAGACCTACCATCCGTTGCACGATCGCACGCTGGCGATGATCTTCGAAAAGAATTCGACACGCACGCGACTGTCGTTCGAAGCCGGCATCTTCCAGTTGGGCGGCCACGCCGTTTTCATGAGCACGCGTGACACGCAGCTCGGTCGCGGCGAACCGATCGAAGACGCAGCGCAAGTGATCTCGCGCATGGTCGACATCATCATGATCCGCACGTTCGGCCAGGACATACTCCAGCGCTTTTCCGAGAACTCGCGTGTGCCGGTGATCAACGGGCTGACCAACGAATATCACCCGTGCCAGGTGCTGGCGGACATCTTCACGTACTTCGAGCATCGCGGACCGATTCGCGGCAAGACGGTCGCGTGGGTCGGCGACGCCAACAACATGCTGTACACGTGGATCGAAGCCGCGCAGATTCTCGGCTTCAAGCTGCGCCTGTCCACGCCGCCGGGCTACAAGCTCGACCGCGCCATGGTCGCCGCCGAAAGCGCGCCGTTCTACGAAGAATTCGACGATCCGAACGAGGCCTGCTCCGGCGCCGACCTCGTGACCACCGACGTGTGGACCAGCATGGGCTTCGAAGCCGAAAACGAAGCGCGCAAGAAAGCCTTCGCCGACTGGTGCGTCGACGCCGACATGATGGCGCGCGCCAATGCCGACGCGCTCTTCATGCACTGCCTGCCCGCCCACCGCGGCGAGGAAGTCAGCGCGGAAGTGATCGACGGCCCGCAAAGCGTCGTGTGGGACGAGGCCGAAAATCGTCTGCACGTGCAAAAGGCCTTGATGGAATACCTGCTGCTCGGCAAGCTGAATCACTGAGCGAGCCGCCGGCCGGCACGTTGAGCAGCATCTGCGTGAAGCGCGACGGGGCCTTGAATACGAGGCAAGGCATCCACGTTTAGCGCCACGCATCGAGCCGGCGTCCACGGCGGTAGGTGGACCCGGCTTGAATACCGCACTGTCCCAAAAACGCGGACACCCTGCGGTTTAGTGTCAAAATAGTGGTTTTCCGCGCTCCGGGACCGCCGGCGCGCCTTGTTTTCCCGCTTTCTCCAGCTACGAGTTCACCATGAGCGATATCAAGAAAGTCGTGCTCGCCTATTCGGGCGGCCTCGACACCTCCGTCATCCTGAAGTGGTTGCAGGACAATTACGACGCCGAAGTCGTCACGTTCACGGCCGACATCGGCCAGGGCGAAGAGCTGGAACCGGCGCGCAAGAAAGCCCTGCAACTCGGCATCAAGCAGGACAACATCTTTATCGAAGACCTGCGCGAAGAATTCGTGCGTGACTTCGTGTTCCCGATGTTCCGCGCCAACACGATCTATGAAGGCGAGTACCTGCTGGGCACGTCGATCGCGCGTCCGCTGATCGCCAAGCGTCAGATCGAAATCGCCCGCGCCAGCGGCGCACAGGCGGTGTCGCACGGCGCAACCGGCAAGGGCAACGACCAGGTTCGCTTCGAACTCGGTTACTACGCGCTGGAACCGGGCATCAAGGTGATCGCACCGTGGCGTGAATGGGACCTGCTGTCGCGCGAAAAGCTGCTCGCGTACGCGGAAAAGGCCGGCATTCCGATCGAAATGAAGCACAAGCAAGGCGGCGCGCCGTATTCGATGGACGCGAACCTGCTGCACATCTCGTTCGAAGGCCGTCACCTGGAAGACCCAAAGGCGGAAGCCGAAGCCGATATGTGGCGTTGGACCGTGTCGCCGGAACAGGCGCCGGACCAGGCTGAATATATCGACATCGAATACGAGCACGGCGATCCGGTTGCGATCAACGGCAAGCGTCTGTCGGCTGCGGAAATGCTCACCGAACTGAACCGTTTGGGCGGCAAGCACGGCATCGGCCGTCTGGATCTGGTGGAAAACCGTTACGTCGGCATGAAGTCGCGCGGCTGTTATGAAACGCCGGGCGGCACGATCATGCTGAAGGCGCACCGCGGCATCGAGTCGATCACGCTCGACCGTGAAGTCGCTCACCTGAAAGACGACCTGATGGCTCGTTACGCGTCGCTGATTTATAACGGCTACTGGTGGAGCCCGGAGCGCCGCGCGATTCAGGTGCTGATCGACCATACGCAAGAGAAGGTCAACGGCTGGGTGCGTGTGAAGCTGTACAAGGGCAGCGTGTCGGTGGTCGCGCGCGATTCGAAGGAAACGCTGTTCGACAAGACCATCGCCACGTTCGACGACGACGGCGGCGCTTATAACCAGGCCGACGCTGGCGGGTTCATCAAGCTGAACGCGCTGCGTATGCGGATTGCGGAGAATGCGCGTCGTCAGCGCGGTTGACGGCGAGCGTTTTGGTGAAGGCTAACTTCGCGCAAGCGAAGTTAAGCGCCGCGAGGCTCGGCTGAAGCCAAAACGCAGATGCAAAAAAGGCGCCGGGAGGAAACTCCCGGCGCCTTTTTTATCATCAGCCAATCGTCACAAACAAACCGGCTCCGCCTCCAGCTCGACCCCAAACCGCTCCAGCACATCGCGCTGAATCGCTTTCGCAAGCGCCAGCACTTCCGCCCCGCTCGCGCCGCCGCGATTGACCAGCACCAGCGCCTGCCGCTCATGCACCGCCGCTGCGCCCATTGCGCGGCCTTTCCAGCCGCATCGATCGATCAGCCAGCCCGCGGCAAGTTTCACCCGCCCATCCGGCTGAGCGTACGACACGACGTCCGGCTCCCTGGCCTTCAGCGCGTCGAACTGCGCCGCGTCGATCACCGGATTCTTGAAGAAGCTGCCGGCATTGCCGAGCTCCAGCGGATCGGGCAGCTTGGCGCGCCGCACCGCCACCACCGCATCGAAAATGGCCTGCGCGGTCGGCGGCGTCTCGGCATGGCCGTTGGCGGCCAGTTCGCGAGCGAGATCCGCGTAGCCCGCGCGCGGCTGCCACACCTTCGGCAAACGGAACGTCACCGACATAATCACGAACCGGTCGCGCCCTTCCCGCTTGAAAAAACTGTCGCGATAGCCGAAGCGGCACGCCTGCGCATCCATTTCGATCACGTCACCGGAAGCCAGCTCCACGGCCCGCAGCGACGCGAAGCGCTCGCACATCTCCAACCCGTACGCGCCGATGTTCTGAATCGGCGCCGCGCCCACCGTCCCCGGAATCAACGCGAGATTTTCGAGCCCGGGCAATCCTTGCGACAAAGTCCAGCCGACGAACTCATGCCACGGCTCGCCGCCGGCCGCCTCGACGTACCATGCGTCATCGTCCTCGCGCACGACGCGGCGGCCTTGCAGCGCGATCAGCAGCACCACACCGCCAAAGTCGCCGGTCAGCACGACATTGCTGCCACCGCCCAGCACGAGGCGTGACAGGCCGGCGGCGCGCGGGTCGCGCACCGCGGCCATCAGTTGCTCTTCACGCTCGATGCGGCACGCAAACTGCGCACGAACGTCGAAGCCGAAAGTGTTGTGCGCCTTCAGCGGATAACCGGCAATGAATGCGGCGGAGTCAGGTTGGGACATCGGAATGAGAACAGTGAAACGACGAATGAGACAACGAATAAAGCAGCCGATGAAACCGGCTTCGGGCCCCGGCCGGGCGACAATGCGCGGCGGCCTTGGGCAAAAGGGAGCGGCGTCGGTAAAATGACGTCCGGTCCGTGATTATAGCGAGTGCCCCGTGAGCAGCCGCCCGGTTGCGTCACGCACCGCAGCACTATTGGGAGAAAAAAATGCCATCGTTTGACGTCGTCTGCGAAGCGAACATGATCGAAGTCAAGAACGCGATCGAGCAGTCCAACAAGGAAATTTCAACGCGCTTCGACTTCAAAGGGTCGGACGCGCGCGTGGAACACAAGGAAAACGAGATCACAGCCTACGCGGACGATGATTTCAAACTCGGCCAGGTGAAAGACGTGCTGCTGTCGAAAATGGCCAAGCGCAACGTGGACGTGCGCTTTCTCGACTACGGCAAGATCGAGAAGATCGGCGGCGACAAGGTCAAGCAGGTCATCAAGATCAAGAAAGGCGTGTCGGGCGATCTGTCGAAGAAAATCGTGCGCCTCGTGAAGGACAGCAAGATCAAAGTCCAGGCGAGCATTCAGGGCGACGCGGTGCGCATCACCGGCGGCAAGCGCGACGACCTGCAAAGCGTGATCGCCATGCTGCGCAAAGACGTGACGGACACGCCGCTCGACTTCAACAACTTCCGCGACTGATTTGCCGGGCGCGCGCTCCCGTCAAACGCGCGCGCGGCGATCCGAGCACGCGGCGGGCGGCACCGCGCATGACGGGCGGACTGGCGCACCGCGCACTGGAAGCACTGAAGCACCAGACCTCAAAGATCGCTGCCACCCGCCGCCTTCGCCGCCGCATCCGCCTTCTTCTTATCCCCAATGCGGCTTTCCTGCCCGCGCATCAGCTTGGCGATGTTGCCGCGATGGCGCCACACCAGCAGCGAACTCATCACAACGATCGCCAGCGCGATGACATGCGGCCCGAACAGGAAACCGTCGAAGATCGGCGCGAACACCGCTGCGGCCAATGCCGCCAGCGACGAATAGCGCGTAAAGAACGCCACGATCAGCCACGTCAGCAAGGTCGCCACGCCGAGAATCGGGTTGATCGCGAGCAGAACGCCCGCCGCGGTCGCCACGCCCTTGCCGCCCTTGAAGCGGAAGAAAACCGGGTAGAGGTGGCCGAGGAACACGGCGACCGACGCAATCGCCACCGACGTCTCGTCGAGCCCGTAGCGCGCGCCGTAGTGCACGACGAACCACACCGGTAGCCAGCCCTTGAATGCGTCGCCGATCAGCGTGAGAATCGCGGCCTTCTTGCTGCCGCTGCGCAGCACGTTGGTGGCGCCCGGGTTGCCCGAGCCGTACGAGCGCGGGTCGTCGAGGCCCATTGCGGCGCTCACGACCACGGCGAACGACACCGAACCGATCAGGTAGGCAACCACAGCAACGATCAGGTTTTGCATCTGGGACTCTTATAAGGATCGGCGGTCTGAAACTCGATACCCCAACCGCAACAGGGTGCGCAACTCGGAACGAGGCGGCGCACATTCTACCGAACCCGCGCGCCCACAAAACATTCAGGCAAACGTCAATCGACGCTCGCGCACTGCACCGCCTTCGCCGCCAGCAATTCCGTCAGCACCTTGGGGTCGATGCTGACGAGAAACCCGCGCCGGCCACCGTTCAGCCAGATCTTGTCCATCTCCAGAATGCTCGACTCGACGTACACCGGCATCTGCTTCTTCGTGCCGAACGGCGAGGTGCCGCCGATCAGGTAGCCGGAATGGCGGTTCGCCACCTCGGGCTTGCACGGTTCGACTCGCTTCGCGCCGATCTGCCGCGCGAGGTTCTTGGTGCTGACGGTGCGGTCGCCGTGCATCAGCACGATCAGCGGCTTGGCGTGCTCGTCTTCCATCACCAGCGTCTTCACGACGTGATGTTCGTCCACACCGAGCTGGCGCGCCGATTCCCCGGTGCCGCCGTGCTCGACATAATCATAAGGATGTTCGCCGAAAGCGACGCCGTGGCGGCGCAGAAACTGCGTGGCCGGCGTTTCGGAGACGTGTCTGGATTTGCTCATCGGCGCATTGTAATGGCGACTTTGCACAACGGCTATTTGCCGAATGGTCAATTGTGCGGGTCCGGTGATTGTGGCACGATCGTTCGAAAATCTTCCGGCGCAACGTACGCCGGGCACCGCATTGTTCTTGCAAACTTGCATGGGACCGGAGTAAGGCGCTAAAGCGCCAACTCCGGTCGACCGCACACAGGCATGGGACCGGAGTAAGACGCTAAAGCGTCAACTCCGGTCGACAAAGGAGACAGCGTTGAGCTTCGATTCATCCACCCGTTCCGCGATCGACATTCCCGCGCTGCTGGCTGCCCTGCCCGCGCGCATCGCCGACATTCCAGCGCTGGCCGCCGCCCGCGATCCGCAGCACGTCGCCTTGATCGAGGATGCGCGCCGCCTGACCAGCGCGCAACTGCTGGAGGCCGTCGACGCCGCCACCGCGCTGCTGCGCGAATGGGGCGTGCGCGGCGGCGATCGCGTGATGATCGTCGCGGAAAACAGCATCGTGCAGATCGTACTGCTGTTCGCGACCGCCCGACTCGACGCGTGGGCGCTGGTGTCGAACGCGCGCCTGTCCGCGGCCGAACTCGACTCGATCCGCGCGCACGCGCAGCCTCGCGTGGTCGCCTACGCCACAGAAAGCTCGAGCGATGCCAAGCACCACGCGCAGCGGCATCAAGCCACGGCAGCGCCGGCTATCACGCCGGACATCGGCACCTGGTCGTACACCGTGGACAGCGCGGCAATAGCCGAGCCCGTGGAAGCCGCAAACGACCGCCAATGCGCCGCGCTGATTTACACCACCGGCACCACCGGTGCGCCGAAGGGCGTGATGCTGTCGCATCGCAATCTGCTGTTCATTGCCGCGATCTCGAGCCGCTTGCGCAAAGTCGGCCCCGACGACGTCGTCTATGCCGTGCTGCCGATCTCGCACGTGTACGGCTTCGCGTCGGTGTGCCTGGGCAGCCTGCAGGCAGGCGCGACCTTGCGGCTCGTGCCGCGCTTCGCGCCGGAAGCCGTGCGCCGCGCCCTCGCTGAGGAACGCGTGTCGATCTTCCAGGGCGTGCCGGCCATGCACGCCAAACTGCTCGAACATCTGCAGACGCACGGCCACGCGTGGTCCGCGCCGCAATTGCGCTTCGCCTATTCAGGCGGCTCGCCGCTCGACGCCGCCTTGAAAACGCAGGTCGAAAGCGTCTACGGTCTGCCGCTGCACAACGGCTATGGCATGACCGAGAGCAGCCCGACCGTGTCGCACACCATGCTCGATGCGCCGCGCAGCGATTGTTCCGTCGGCGAGGTCATTCCGGGTGTCGTAGTGCGCTTCGTCGGACTGGACGGCATTGACGCCGCGAAGGGCGAAATCGGCGAGCTATGGGTGCGCGGTCCGAACGTGATGCTCGGCTACTACCGCAGCCCTGAGCAGACACGTGCGGTCGTAACCGAAGACGGCTGGCTCAAGACCGGCGATCTCGCGCGACAGGACGCGGACGGCGCGTTGCATATCGTCGGGCGCAGCAAGGAGTTGATCATCCGCTCGGGCTTCAACGTGTACCCGGCCGAGGTCGAACATGTGCTGAACGCGCATCCGCAGGTCGTGCAGTCAGCGGTGATCGGGCGTGCGGTGGAAGGTAACGAGGAAGTGGTCGCGTTCGTCGAGTTGCTTGCGGGCGCGACGGTGACAGCCGCCGAATTGATCGACTGGTGCGGCGAGCGTCTGGCGCCGTACAAGCGGCCGGCCGAAGTCAAAGTGCTCGCCGCGCTGCCGGCTGCATCGACCGGCAAGATTCTCAAGCATCGGCTGCGTGAGTTTCTCTGACGGACGCACAATCGCAAACTCAGCATCAGCCTCGCGGATGATGCTGCGCATGCAGCGACTTCAACCGTTCACGGGCCACGTGCGTGTAGATCTGCGTGGTCGAAATATCCGTGTGGCCGAGCAGCAGTTGCACGACACGCAGGTCGGCGCCGTGATTGAGCAGATGCGTCGCGAATGCGTGCCGCAATGTATGCGGCGAAAGAGGCGCATTCACGCCGGCCGCCGTCGCGTGACGCTTGATGATGTTCCAGAACTGCTGGCGCGTCATGCCTTCGGCGCGGCTCGTCACGAATAGCGCGTCTGTCGCGCGCGCGCCGAGCAACGCCGGCCGCGCTTCGCGCAGATAGCGTTCGATCCAGCTATGCGCTTCCTCGCCGAACGGAATCAGGCGCTCCTTCGAGCCCTTGCCCATGACGCGCACCACGCCTTCGTTCAGGCCCACTTCCACCGTCTTCAACGTGACGAGCTCGGTCACGCGCAAACCGCTCGCGTACATCAACTCCAGCATCGTGCGATCGCGCAGCCCTAAAGCCGTATCGACGTCGGGCGCGCCGAGCAGCGCTTCGACTTGCGCCTCGCTGAGCGTCGACGGAAAACGCGGCGGCTGTTTTGCCGAGCGGATGCGCACCGTCGGGTCGACCTTCGCGCGATGCTCACGCACGGCCCACCCGTAATAGCGGCGAAACACCGAGAGCCGCCGGTTTGCCGAAGTCGATTTGTCTTTCTGGCGCGCCGCGCTATACGCGTTCAGATCGGCTTCGCTCGCGGTGTCCAGTGAAGCGTTGCGGCTCTGCGCGAGCCATTCGCAAAAGAGACGCAGGTCGCGGCGGTACGCGTCGAGCGTGTTGCGCGACAGGCCGTGTTCGAGCCACAGCGCGTCGCAGAACGCATCGATCGACGCCGAACTGGCGACGAACAGAGGTGACGCGGCGGCCGCGTCGTCGATCAACGTATCGCTCATGCGTAAGGAATGCCTTCATGCGCCAGCAGCCAGCGCTTGATGTTGCGGAAGAAACCCTCTTCGGCGTGATTCGCGAAACCGCCGATGCCGCTCGAACTCACCACCCGATGACATGGAATCACAATCGGAAAGTAGTTGGCGCCGCACGCCTGACCGACCGCGCGCGGCGCGCTGCCGAGTTGTCTTGCCAATTGACCGTAGGTCAGCACGACGCCCGGCGGAATGTCGCTGATGGCCTGCCACACACGCTTCTGAAACGCGGTGCCGACGGAAGCCAGCGGCAACTCGAACTTCGCGGACGCGCGCTCGAAATATCGCTCGATCTGCTCGGCGGCCTGTTTCGCCAACGGCGTGTCGGGCTCGATGTTTTGCATCGAATCCGGCAGATAGACGATCTCGCGCACGGCTGCGCCTTCAAGGCGGATGCCGACCTTGCCGAACGGCGCATCGATCACTGCATTGAACATGATTGCCTGCTCCTCTCTGGCGCGGCGTTGCAACGCATCGCCAAGTTTGCCGCTACTCTACGCCGCTTCCAAAGCCCATTCCACATGCTCGCGCACGACGGCGGAAGCGTCATTGACCCGCATTCTCAGCGCCTGCACGATCGCCTCGCGCGCCGGCTTGCTCAAACTGTCAGGCGACGCACGCAGCGCGTTGCCCATGCCCACCGCGAGATTGCGCAGCCAGCACTCGTAGCCGATGCGGCGAATCGCGCTGCCCTGCATGCGCGTATCGAACTCGTCCGCGCTCCACGCGAACAGCTCGACGAGCGACGCGCGATCGAGCCCGTGCCGCACGTCGAAATCGGCGACCGGCGCGGCCTGCGCGAATTTGTTCCATGGACACACGAGCTGGCAATCGTCGCAGCCATACACACGATTACCGATTAGCGGCCGCATTTCCAGGGGAATACTGCCCTTCAATTCGATCGTGAGATAGGAAATACAGAGGCGCGCATCGACCTTGTAAGGCGCGACGATCGCGCCGGTCGGACAGGCGCCGATACAGCGCGTGCAACTCCCGCAATGCGAGCCCGGCGTTTCGGGCGCGGCCTCGGGCAAGGTCTCGGCGTCGGTCGGCAAGGGCACATCGACATAGATTTCGCCGAGAAAAAACAGCGAACCCGCGTCACGTTGCAACAGCAACGTGTGCTTGCCGCGCCAGCCGATGCCGGCCTTCTGCGCAAGTTCCACTTCCAGCACCGGCGCCGAATCGGTAAATACGCGGTAGCCGAATGCGCCGATCTCGGCCTCGATCTTCTCGGCCAGATGTTGCAAACGGTTACGCATCACCTTGTGATAATCGCGGCCTCGCGCATAGACCGACACGACCGCCGCCGACGGGTCCGCGAGCCGCGCATGCTCGGCTGCGCGCCAGTCCTGCGTGAGCGGACCGTCCTGCAAAGCGCTTTCGTGCGCCTTTCCGCTCAATGTCTGCGCGGGCAAATAAGCGATGCGCGCCGTAATCACACGTCGCGTGCCGGCCACAAGCTCGGCGGGCCGCGCGCGTTTCATGCCGTGTTTCGCCATATAATCCATCTCGCCGTGGCAACCCGCTTCCAGCCAGGCTGCAAGCGGCGCTTCGGCGGCGGAGAGATCGGTGTCGCTAATGCCGATCGCTCCGAAACCCAGTTCACGGCCCCACGTTTTGATGTTCAGCGCGAGCGCGTGCAGCGCCGCTTCATCGAAATGACGCTCGGCACGCGCATCGTCGTTAGACGCAGGCGTGCAGGAAACAGGGGACTCCGGACTTCGGTTCATCACGCCATTTTACGAGAATGCCTGTCAATCCCGATCTCGCGATCCAACCGCCCGCCAATGTCCTGCTCGAACGCACTTTCGCGCTCGCGGACGAAGCCGCCACCATGGCCTTCGGCGAGCGCTTCGCGCAGGCGATCGAAAGCGTGCGCGAGGCCGCGCGGCACGCGCCTGGCGTGGACGGCAACAAGGCGTTCTACGGACTGCAAGTCCAACTCGTCGGCGACCTCGGCGCCGGCAAAACCACCCTCGTGCGCGCAACTTTGCGCGGCCTCGGCCACACCGGCCGCGTGCGCAGCCCCACTTACACACTCGTCGAACCCTACGTGCTCGAGCGGACCGCCGGGGAACTCGCGCTCTATCACTTCGATCTGTATAGATTCACCGATCCGGCCGAATGGGCCGACGCGGGCTTTCGCGAGTACTTCGACAGCGGCGCCGTCTGCCTCGTCGAATGGCCGCAACGCGCGGGGCGTCTCCTGGGCGTGCCGGATCTTGTCTTCTCGCTCGACCTCGACAACGACAATGATGGCGAGAACGAAGGCGACGGCCGTGTCCTCGTCGCACGGGCATACAGCGAATCAGGAAAGGCATGTCTCGAAAGATGTTGATCAAACCGTTCCGCTCGATCGAATCGGCGGCTACCGCAACGCATAACTGGCGGCGCCGCCAGATTCTGCGCGCGGGTGCGTCCACGCTCGTGCTCGGCCTCGTCGCGCCGCGTCTCGCGTGGGCAAGCTCGGTGCTCGGCGTGCGGGTCTGGCCGGCGCGCGACTACACGCGCGTGACGATCGAATCCGATCAGCCGCTGCAGAACGCCCAGCAGTTGCTGCAGGGGCCGGACCGGCTGGTGGTCGACCTGAGCGGCCTCGATCTGGACCAGGCCTTGAAAGACCTCGTCTCGAAGATCACGCCGAACGATCCGCAGATCCAGTCGGTGCGGGTCGGGCAATATCAGCCGCATGTGGTGCGCATGGTGTTCGACCTGAAGGGCTCGGTGAAGCCGCAGGTGTTCACGCTGCCGCCGGTCGGCGCGTACAAGTACCGGCTGGTGTTCGACCTGTATCCCGCGGTCGCGCCTGATCCGTTGATGGATCTGCTCGCGCAGACGGAACACAAGCAGCAGACGTTGAACGAAGAGAACGCCGCGCCGCCGCCCGCCACGCTGAGTGGTCCGGGCACCACGCCGCCCACCGCCGACAACAGCGAGGCGTTCTTCGAGCGTTACGCGCAAAACAGCGGTAGCGGGTCCGCGCCGAGCGTGCCGCGTCCGCCGGTACATGTCGCGCCCACACCCGTTCCGCCGATCCTCGGCAAGCCCGCCACGCCCGCTGCGCCAGTGGCGCCGCCCACGGCCATCGCCCGCAACAAGGGCAACAGCGCCAGCACGCTGGGCGCGGACGATGCCGGCAGCGACGATACCTACGCCTTCACCAATCCCAAGTCCGGCAAGAGCAACACGGTGCGTCTGTTGACCGTCGCGATCGATCCGGGCCACGGCGGCGAAGACCCGGGCGCGATCGGCGGTTCGGGCACGTACGAGAAGCATGTCGCGCTCGACATCGCGAAGAAGCTGCGCGCCAAGATCGACGCGCAACCGAACATGCGCGCCATGATGACCCGCGACGCCGACTTTTTCGTGCCGCTGAACGTGCGCGTGCAAAAGGCGCGGCGCGTCGGCGCGGACCTGTTCGTGTCGATCCATGCCGACGCGTTCACCACCCCCGACGCGAAGGGTTCGTCGGTGTTCGCGCTGTCCGAGCACGGCGCCTCGAGCGCCGCGGCGCGCTGGATGGCGAACAAGGAGAACTCGTCGGATCAGATCGGCGGGATCAACATCAAGTCCGCCGACGCCACCGTGAACCGCGCGCTGTTCGATATGTCGACCACCGCGCAGATTCGCGACTCGATGCGTTACGGCAACTTCGTGCTGAAGGAAATCGGCGGCATCAACAAGCTGCACAAGGGCTCGGTCGAACAGGCCGGGTTCGCGGTGCTGAAGGCGCCGGACATTCCGTCGATCCTCGTGGAGACCGCGTTCATCAGCAACCCGGACGAAGAGCGCCGCCTGAACGACGACGCGTATCGCGAGAAGATGGCCGATGCGATCATGACCGGCATCAAGCGCTATTTCGCGGCGAATCCACCGCTCGCGAAGAATCGCATGACGTGATGCTCACGTCTGCTTTGATGCAATGAAGAACGGCCGCTCGATGAGCGGCCGTTTTTCGTCTCCATGCTCGTCCGCGTTTTTGTTTTCACTCAGACGTGCCGGTCGCGCGACGCGCGGGTGACAACCGTCGGACGACCCAGCCGCCGAACACGTTCACGGCCAAACCCGCCATCACCAGCAAAGCGCCGGCGATCTGCGCCGCGGACAGTTGCTCGTCGAGAAACAGCGACGCCGATGCGAGACCGACAATCGGCACCAGCAGCGAAAACGGCGCGACCTGACTCGCCGGATAGCGCGACAGCAGACGGCTCCACAACCCGTAGCCGATCAGCGTGGCAATGAACGCGAGATAGACAATGGCGAAGATCGACATCGCGCTGATGCCGGAAAGCGCGGCGACGATCCGCTGCGGACCCTCGAACGCGTACGACAGCGCGAAAAACGGCAGCGGCGGGATCAGGCTGCCCCACACCACCAGTCCGACGAGGTCGACCTGGCCGACCTTCTTCGTGACGATGTTGCCGAGCGCCCACGAACACGCGGCGCACAAGGTAAGGACAAAGCCGGCCAGCGTCATGGCGTGGCCGCCTTGCATGCCGATCACGGCAAGTCCGCCCGCCGCGACCAGCAAACCCACGACATTCGGCAAGCGGAACCGCTCATGCAGGAACATCGCCGCGAAAATCAGCGTGAAAAACGCCTGCGCCTGCAACACCAGCGAGGCGAGTCCAGCCGGCATGCCGACATACATGGCTGAGAACAGAAACGCGAACTGCCCCAGCGAAATGGTCGCGCCGTACGCGATCAGCCAGCGCCACGGCAGGTTGGGCCGTTGGATGAAAAACACCGCCGGCACGGCGGCGAGCGTGAAGCGCAGCGCGCCGAGCAGCATCGGCGGCACGCCATGCAGACCCACCTTGATCACGACGAAGTTGACGCCCCACGCAACGACCACGACCAGCGCGAGCAGCAAATCCCTGGGCGACATCCCAGTCTCCAATTGATTGTTCGATCCGGCAGTTTAGCGGAGCCGGCAGCACGCGGTGACGGCCCGCGCTACGGAATCCCGGAGGTTGCCGGAGCGTCGACGTGTCGCCGAGCCGTCGTCATTGCGCCCACCGCAGTAGAATCGTCTATTAAGCAAAAATCCCCACCCACACTCCAGCCGAGCCTGCCCATGTCCTCCTCGATCAAAGCAGTCCTCAAACCGCATCTGCGCGACGTCGGCAGTCTGACCGTGCGGCGCGTGCTGCCGGCCATGGCGGCGCGCCTGATCGGCCCGTTCATCTTCTTCGACCACATGGGCCCGGCCACGCTTGAACCCGGCGTTGGCCTCGACGTGCGGCCGCATCCGCATATCGGCCTCGCCACGGTGACGTATCTGTTCGAAGGCGCGATCATGCATCGCGACAGCCTCGGCTCGGAGCAGAAAATCGTCCCCGGCGACGTCAACTGGATGACGGCCGGGCGCGGCATCGTCCACTCCGAGCGCACCCCGGACGAGGACCGCGCGAGCGGCCAGAGCATGCACGGCATTCAGACGTGGGTCGCGCTGCCGCTCGAAGACGAAGAGATCGAGCCGTCGTTCGCGCATCACGCGGCCGAAACGCTGCCGGTGGTCGAGCGCAACGGCGTCACGCTGCGGGTGATCGCGGGCACGGCGTTCGGCGAAACCTCGCCGGTCGCAACGTTTTCCGGCACGCTGTATGTGGCCGGCGAATTCGCGCCGGGCGGCGCCTTCGCGCTCGAACCGGAACACGAGGAACGCGGCGTCTATCTCGTCGACGGCGATCTGGAGATCGACGGCACGCCGCTCGAAGTCGGCCAGATGGCGGTGCTCGCGCTCGACGAAACGGTGACGCTGGCGAGCACCCACGGCGCGCGCGTCATGCTGCTCGGCGGCGAAAAACTGGATGGCGAACGCTTTATCGAGTGGAATTTCGTCGCCAGTTCGCGCGAGAAAATCGAAGCCGCGAAGCTCGCGTGGACCAATCAGGAAATGGGCAAGGTGCCGGGCGAAACCGAATGGATTCCGCTGCCCCAGCGCAAATAAGCACAGATGAGCGCAAGCGGCTTCGAGCAGCATTGATTCCGCAGTGTTCGGCCCCAAATAGTCAACAGACCGTTTTATCGACGAGGACGCAATGGACACCACTCTGGCCACTTTTGAACAGGACGTCATCGCGGCGTCGACACTGGCCCCCGTGCTGGTCGATTTCTGGGCGCCCTGGTGCGGCCCCTGCAAGACCCTCGGCCCGATGCTGGAAAAGCTCGAAGCCGAAGCCGCCGGCAAATGGAAGCTCGTGAAGGTGAACGTGGACGAGAACCAGGAACTGGCCGCGCACTTCCAGGTGCGCAGCATTCCGCACGTCATGGCCTTTGCCGACGGACGGCCGGTCGATCAGTTCGTCGGCGTGCTGCCTGAAGGCCAGTTGCGCGAGTTTCTCGAACGGCTGGTGCCGCAAGGCGCGGACGCCGCGCGTCTCGAAGCGCACACCGCGCTGGACGAAGGCCGTCGCGAAGATGCGTACGACGCGCTGCAAGCCGCCCTCGCCTACGACCCGGGTTTCGACGAAGCGCGCATGGACCGCATTGAAATGCTGCTCGAAGACAATCGTATCGACGAAGCGCGCAACGAAGTCGATCTGCTGTCGCCGAAAACGACGCAAGGCATCGACGCGCGATTCAACGCGATCAAGACTCGCCTCGACGCCGTGGACGCCGCCGCGGACCTGCCGCCCACCGATGCACTGGAGGCAAAGGTCGCGGCCGACCCGGCCGATCTCGAAGCGCGTTTCGATCTGGCTAGCGCGTTCATCGCCCGCCGCAAATACGCGGAAGCGCTCGAACATCTGCTCGCGATCGTGCAACGCGACCGCACGTTCCGCGACGATATCGGCCGCAAGACGATGCTGTCGGTGTTCGATCTGGCTGCGCATCAGCCGGAGCTGGTATCGCAATGGCGGCGCAAGCTGAGCGCTTCGTTGTTCTGATCTGATTGGCTCAATCGATATTCAGGCGCGGCGTCCCGGCAGCGCCTGAATGCGCCGCGGCATCTACCGTGGCGGTGAATCACTTCAAACCGTCGCCTGCTTCGCCAACGCCCGCAACACATGCGCGGCCGCGGCAAAACCGAAGCTCGCCGTCACGCATACGCTCGAACCAAATCCCGCACAGTTCAAACCGACCGGCCCCGTGTGGCCCGGCGACGTGGTGACGTGCTCGGCTTCCTCGTCGATATCGCAGACAGCGGCTTCCGGGTAGATCAACGGTTCGTCGGAATACACCGCGCTCACCTTGAACTTCGCCTTCGGGCCACGCGGAAACCCGTGCTGTTTGCGCAGTTGGCCGCGCACTTTCGACAGCAACGGGTCCTGGATCGTCAGCGCGAGATCGTCGATGCGAATGCGCGTCGGGTCCAACTGGCCACCCGCGCCGCCGACTGTGATCAACGGCTGTTTCTTCTCCACGCACCATGCGATCAACGCGGTCTTGGTGCGCACGCTGTCGATCGCATCGATCACGTAATCGAAGCCGCCGCCGAGCGTCGCGTCGAAGTTGTCCGGCTCGACGAAGTCCTCGATCAAGCGCACGTCGCAAAACGGATTGATCGCCGCGATGCGTTCGGCCATGGCTTCGACCTTCGGTTTTCCGTAGTTGCCGTCGAGCGCGTGGATCTGCCGGTTCGTGTTGCTCTCGGCGACGTTGTCGAGATCGATCAGCGTCAACTTGCCGACCGCGCTGCGCGCCAGCGCCTCCGCCACCCACGACCCCACTCCGCCGATGCCGATCACCGCGACGTGCGCGCCTTCGAACGCGGCGAGCGCCGGCGCGCCGTACAGACGCGCGATGCCGCCGAAGCGCCGCGCGCGGTTGGCGGTTTCTTTCCCGTCGAGGCTGGTAGTAAGATCGGATTGCGCGGTGGTGCTGGACATGATGGCAGGGCTCGTTGGTCGGGCTAAAACACGAAGTGGCGACGCAAAGGCGTACGTAACCTCTTATTCTGCCTGAACGCGTCGAGTTGCATCGCCGCGAACAGCGCCACGCCGAGGGGCCACGCACGGGCCGGCATGCATGCAAGCTCCGCGCGAGACCTTGACATGGCTGCGGGCAAAAAATCAGCGCCTTAGCTATACTGATTGAACTGTAGCGTTCGCATAAGAACATGACCTCACTCGCCGAACTTCGAAAAAACTATTCGCTGGGTTCTTTGGACGTTGCCGATATCAACCGCAACCCGTTTCGTCAGTTCGATACGTGGTTTCAACAAGCGGTCGACGCCAAACTGCCCGAGCCGAATACCATGACGCTGGCCACGGTCGACTCGCGTGGCCGGCCGTCGGCGCGCATCGTGCTGATCAAGGGCGTCGACGAGCGTGGCTTCGTGTTCTTCACCAATTACGAAAGCCGTAAAGGCCGCGAACTGGCCGCCAATCCCTACGCCAGCCTGCTGTTCTACTGGATCGAACTGGAACGCCAGGTGCGCGTGGAAGGCCGCATCGTCAAAACCAGCGCGGAAGAAAGCGACGCGTATTTCGCGTCGCGCCCGCTCGATTCACGCATCGGTGCGTGGGCTTCGAATCAGAGTCAGCTAATTGAAAGCCGTTCGCAGCTCGAAACACGCGAACGCGAAATCAGACTGCAATACGGCGACCAGCCACCGCGTCCGCCGCACTGGGGCGGTTATCGTTTGGTGCCCGAAGCAATCGAATTCTGGCAGGGCCGGCCGTCGCGATTGCACGACCGTTTGCTCTACACGCGTACAGGCGAACACAGCGATTGGCAAATCTCCCGCCTATCGCCTTGAATCGGAATACAACGCCGCCACCGCGTTGCCAACGCAGCAGCGCGCGGCGGCCGGATGGCATCTCGCGGCATGGGAGTCGCGCCGCATTGAGTTGCGATCCACACAGGCTTTGCTTTAATTCAACGGACACGGAGAGATCACATGTTCTGGGAGAAGAAGCTGGCGCAGTGGGTGGAAGATGTAAAAACCAGGGCTAACGTTCCTGCACGCCTCGTGCTGTGGGACGGTCAGCAACATGACTTCGGGCAGTTCGCCGCGCCTCAGGTCACGCTACATGTCAAAAGCGCCACGGCGCTGCCCTATCTGCTCGAACCGAGCCTCGACAATCTCGGCGAGGCGTACGTGAAGGGCAAGATCGACATCGAGGGCAAGCTGTCGGACATCATCAATATCGGCTACCAGCTGGCGCGCAATACCGTCACGAGCGCGGGCAAGCTGGCGCGCGTGCGGCGCTACTTCAATCATTCGAAAGCGTCGGACAAGAAGGCGATCCAGTACCACTACGACGTCTCGAACGAGTTCTACAAACTGTGGCTCGACGAGAACATGGTGTACTCGTGCGCGTACTTCGAGAACGGCAACGAAGATCTCGCCACCGCGCAGATCAAGAAGATCGACCACATCCTCACCAAGATCCAGTTGCAGCCGGGACAGCGCCTGCTCGATATCGGCTGCGGCTGGGGCGCGCTCGTCCTGCGCGCGGCGCAGAAATTCGGCGCGAAGTGCGTGGGCGTGACGCTCTCGCAGAACCAGTTCGACCTCGCCACCGCGCGCGTCAAAGCGGCGGGGCTGGAAGGCCAGATCGAGATTCGTCTGCAGGATTACCGCGACGTCGAAGGGCAATTCGATCGCATCACGAGTGTCGGCATGTTCGAGCACGTGGGCCGCAAGAATCTGCCGGGCTACTTCGAGAAGATCCGCGACCTGCTGGTCGACGACGGCATCGCCATGAATCACGGCATTACGTCGAGCGATGCGGACAGCGGCGAGACCGCGCTCGGCGGCGGCGAATTCATCGACCGCTATGTGTTTCCGGACGGCGAGCTGCCGCATATCAGCCTCGCGCTCGAATCGATGCAGCGCGGCGGGCTCGAAGCGGTTGACGTCGAAAGCCTGCGCCGTCACTATGCGCACACGCTGGACATTTGGGCGGAGAATTTCGAAGCGCATGCGGAGGAAGCCCGCGAGCTGGTCGACGACGAAAAATTCCGCATCTGGCGCGTGTACCTCGCCGGTTGCGCCTACGCGTTCGAAAACGACGACGTGTCGATCTACCAGGTGGTGTGCCGCAAAGCCGGCCGCAGCGCGAAAACCTTGCCGTGGTCGCGCCGCTTCATGTACGACAAACCGCTGTGATACGGTTGCGCCGCGGCGCCGTGCATAAGCGGGCGACGCGGTGCAACCTTTGAACAGCAGGTCGAACACCGATGGACCAGAGCGGGACAAGCGAAGTTGATCAGCCGGTAGAAGGCGAGTCTGGCGCCGATGGCGAAGCCGTGCAGTTCGATCTGTTCGGGATGCCGGTGGAAGCCTCGGCGAAGGGCGATGGCGGTGTGAAGTTACCGCGTGGGACGGCTGGGGCAGATGCTGACACTGGTCAGCATCCAATGGAGCGGGCAACCTCGCCCGCTGATACAGCCGCCGCATCCGCAGCCGCGACACAGCCCGAGCGCCGGCGTCAGCCGCGCGCGAAGAACGCCGCAAGCGCCGGCTCCCTGTGGCAGGAAGACGAAGCGGCAGCGCCGGAAGATGCCGTCACCCCGCCCAAAGCCAACACCACGCCCGCCCCCTCCGACGCCCCCAAAAAACGCCGCACCCGCGAAATCCTCGCGGCCCCGCCCTCGCCGGAACTGCTCGCGCTCGCGGCGCAACTGCCGCCGCAGATCCACCTCGGCACCTCGACGTGGTCGTTTCCAGGCTGGAACGGCATCGTCTACGGCGACGAGTACAGCAACAGCAAACTGTCGCGCGAGGGTCTCACGGCCTACGGCGCGCATCCGCTACTGAAGACGGTCAGCATCGACCGGTCGTTTTATCAGGCGCTCACAGTCACTGAGTATTTGCGCTACGCGCAGCAAGTGCCCGAGCACTTCCGCTTCATCGTCAAAGCGCCGATGACGATCACTGACGCCACCGTGCGCGCTGAACGCGGCGAGCCGGTCTCGATGAATCCGTGTTTTCTGAACGCGCAAATGGCGATCGACGATTTCGTCACGCCGTGTCTCGAAGGACTCGGCGCCAAGGCTGGCGCGCTGGTGTTCCAGCTTTCGCCGCTGCCGGATCAGATGCTTGCGCAGCCGGCGGTATTCATCGAACGGCTGGCTGAATTTTTGATGGCCTTGCCGAAGCTGCCGGACAGCGCCTGCTACGCGATTGAAATCCGTGACGGAAGCCTGCTCACGCCGCGCTTCATCCGCACGCTCAAAATGGCGGGCGTGCGTTATTGCGTCGGGATTCATGCGCGTATGCCCGATCCGCTGCGTCAGGCCGCGGCGCTCGCGTTGCTGGACGGCGAACCGGCTGGGCCGCTGATCGTGCGCTGGAGCCTGCACGGCGGCTTCAAATACGAACGGGCGAAGGCCAAGTACGAACCGTTCAACCAGTTGGTCGACCACGACCCGGCGACCCGCGCGTCACTCGCCGAACTGGCCGCGCGCTACGCGCTGGCCGGCCAGCCGGTGGTGATCGCGATCAACAATAAAGCGGAAGGATCAGCGCCGCTCAGCTGCGTGGAGCTGGCGCGGGCGATTATCGAGGCGTATGCGCGGCTCGCTCATGAGCATGAGCACGACAGTGAACCTCCGCCATCCGACGAGAACGAGCAGCGGCCTGACTCCGCCGTTTGAGCAACGCGCCAAGCAGCCGCTCGTCCCATTAGCTCGCCTTGATCCGGTGAGCAAACTTCTGACGAAACTTCGCCACCTTCGGCGCCACCACGAACGAGCAGTACCCCTGATTCGGGTGCTGCGCAAAATAGTTCTGGTGATAAGCCTCGGCCGGCCAGTAATTGCCGTCGAGCGGCAGCACTTGCGTAACGATCTGAGCGTCGTAAATGCGCTGTTCGCCAATCTCGCGAATCGCCTGCAACGCCGCTTCCCGCTGCGCATCCGAATGGGTGAAGACCACCGAGCGGTATTGCGTGCCGACGTCATTGCCCTGCCGGTTCAACTGCGTCGGATCGTGGATCGCGAAGAAGATATCGAGAATCTCGCGATAGCTGATCTTCGCCGGATCGAAGTCGACCTTCACGACTTCGGCGTGGCCCGTCACGCCGTCGCACACCTGCTCGTAGGTCGGGCGCTGGGTCTGGCCGCCCGCATAGCCCGACTCCACCGCGCTCACGCCGTCGACGCCCAGGTACACCGCTTCGAGGCACCAGAAACATCCGCCACCGAGGGTGGCGACTTCGCCTGTCTGACTCATGCTGCTCGCTCCTTGAAACTCATAGTCGGCCGATGCCGGTCCACGGTTCGCCGCAACGCTCATGCCACCATCCGAGCTTTCCAGCTTAGCGGCTTTTTCATGCGCCGGCTGGGGTCGCGGCCAATCCGCCGCGATTGCAGTTAAAATTGGGACAAATCGACGATTTTCACTATGACTTTCGAATCACTTGTTTCCAGCCGTGCGCGCGACGGGTTCAGTCCGGGATTCACCCGGTTTGCGCCAGGGGCTTGCGCCCGATGAAGCGCGCCAGCCCGCCTAATTTCGACCAGAACGCCTTCAAACAGGCGCTCAGCCAATTTGCCACCGGCGTCACCGTCATTACAACGCGCGCGTCGTCCGGCCAGTTGATCGGCATCACGGCCAGCTCATTTAATTCGGTTTCGCTCAACCCGCCGTTGGTGTTGTGGAGTCTGGCCACGCGCTCGGCATCGATGCCGGTGTTCCGCGCCAACAGTCACTACGTGGTCAATGTGCTGGCCGCGTCGCAGCTCGAGCTGTGCAAGCGCTTTGCGACCGTGAAGGGCGATCGCTTCGAAGGCGTGTCGCACGCGGAAGGCGACACCGGCATGCCGGTGCTCGACGGCGCGCTCGCCTGGTTCGAGTGCCATAACCGCAGCCGTTACGAAGAGGGCGACCACGTGATTTTCGTCGGTGAAGTGGAGCGCTGCGGCGTGCACGAAAATGCCGCGGAGACTTCGCCGCTGGTTTTTCAGAACGGTCGGTTTCACGGACTCAAACCGCTTTGAACGCGGTGCCGCGGTTGGATTCGGCGCGGGCGGTTCAAGTGGTTTGGGAATGACGGGCGGCGCGAGGACTTCGCCGTCTCAAACAAATGCCCGCGCCGTTCTGCCGGCGCGGCCGTCCTCTCGGTCAGCGATCGTTATGCGCGGCGCTATGCCCACCGGTTTTCTTCACTAACGAAACCGGCACGCCCGAATCTTCCTTGAGCGTCTGCAGCACGATATTCGAACGAATATCCATCACACCCGGCGCCTTGTAGAGACGCTGCAGCACGAAATCCGAATAATGTTTGAGGTTGTGCGCGAGGACTCGCAGCAGATAGTGCGTTTCGCCGGTCACGACAAACGCGCCGACCACTTCCGGCCAGTCGCGCACCGCTTCCGCGAAGCGTTCGTGCCAATTCTCCTGGTCGTTGCGCATGGATACCTGCACGAACGCTTCCAGTTCGAAACCCAGCACTTCGCGGTTAAGACACGCGCGGTAATGTTCGATGACGCCCTGCTCCTCAAGCAGGCGCAGGCGTCGTAGACAGGCTGACGGCGAGAGCGAAATGCGCTCCGCGAGGTCGAGATTGCTGATCCGTCCTTCTTGCTGAAGCACCGTCAAGATACGGCAATCGGTGGCGTCGAGCGAGATCGCGTTCATATTCGGTCTCCCTTTCCCGTTTGTCTCAAATTATGTTCCAAGACACGGCTCAGAAGGAGATTTTTTCGCAATCACATTTCGCGGCAAGCCACCTATCATTCCCGGATAGACAATAAACTGCCGATGCGACTATGCCAACACTTTGGGACATCACCCCCGCCGTCGATACCGCCACGCCCGTCTGGCCGGGCGACACGCCGGTGGGCATCGAGCGCGTGTGGCGCATGGAGGCGGGCTCGCCCGTCAACGTCGCGCGGCTGACGCTGTCGCCGCACACCGGTGCGCACACCGACGCCCCGCTGCACTACGACGCCGAAGGCGCCGCCATCGGCGAAGTGCCGCTCGATGCGTACCTCGGCCGATGCCGTGTGATTCATTGCATCGGCGCATCGCCTGTTGTGACGCCACAACACCTCGTCGGCTCGCTCGACGACTTGCCACCGCGAGTCTTACTGCGCACTTACAGAAACGCGCCGACCACCGCATGGGACAGCGCGTTCTGCGCGGTCGCGCCGGACACCATCGACCTGCTGGCCGCGCGCGGTGTGAAGCTGATCGGCGTCGACACGCCGTCGCTCGATCCGCAGGAGTCGAAGACGATGGATGCTCACCACCGGATTCGCGCGCATCGCATGGCGATTCTCGAAGGCATCGTGCTCGACGACGTCGCGCCCGGCGACTACGAACTGATCGCGCTGCCGCTCAAGCTGACCACACTCGATGCAAGCCCGGTGCGCGCGATCCTGCGCGCGCTGCCCGAGTCTCAATGAACATCTCTGATCTGACTGACGGAATCACCATGAACCACCGTGACGAAGCACTGGCGCTCGACAGCGCCGACCCTCTCGCGACGTTGCGCGACCAGTTCGCGCTGTCGTCGACCACCATTTATCTCGACGGCAATTCCCTGGGCGTCCCGCCCGCGGCCGCCGCGCAGCGCGCACAGACCGTGATCGGCGCCGAATGGGGCGAAGGCCTGATCCGTAGCTGGAACACCGCCGGCTGGTTCGAGCTGCCGCGCCGCCTCGGCAACAAGCTCGCGCCGCTGATCGGCGCGGCGGAAAACGAAGTGGTCGTCACCGATACGATTTCGATCAACCTATTCAAGCTGCTGTCGGCGGCCGTGCGGGTCGCGAATGCGCGTGATCCTAAACGTCGCGTGATCGTTTCCGAGCGCTCGAATTTCCCGACGGATCTGTACATCGCGCAGGGATTGATCGAGCAACTCGACCGCGGCTATGAACTGCGCCTCGTCGACGATCCTTCCGAACTGCCTGCCGCGATCGGCGACGACACCGCCATCGTGATGATCACGCACGTCAACTACCGCACCGGCTACATGCACGACATGGCCGCGCTCACGAAGCTGATCCACGACAAAGGCGCGCTCGCGCTGTGGGATCTCGCGCATTCGGCGGGCGCGGTGCCAGTCGATCTCAACGGCGTCGGCGCGGACTATGCGGTTGGCTGCACGTACAAGTATCTGAATGGCGGCCCGGGTTCGCCCGCGTTCGTGTGGGTGCCCAAGCGCCATCAAAATGACTTCGCGCAACCGCTGTCCGGCTGGTGGGGACATCGCGCGCCGTTCAAGATGGATCCGACGTATCAGCCGGATGACGGCATCGGACGCTTTCTGTGCGGCACGCAGCCGATGGTGTCGATGTCGCTCGTCGAGTGCGGACTCGATGTGTTTTTGCAAACCGATATGCAGGCGGTTCGCGAGAAGTCGCTAGCGTTGACCGATCTGTTCATCGAACTGGTCGAAGCGCGTTGCAGCGAATTTCCGTTGAAGCTCGTTACGCCGCGTGAGCATGCGCAGCGTGGGTCGCATGCGAGTTTTGAACATCCGCATGGATACGAGGTGATGCAAGCGCTGATCGCGCGTGGGGTGATCGGCGATTATCGTGAGCCGCATGTGTTGCGGTTTGGATTGACGCCGCTGTATACGCGCTTTGTCGATGTGTGGGATGCGGTGGAAACGTTGCGCGAGGTGCTCGTGAAGGAGACCTGGCGGGCACCCGAATTCGCCGCGCGCGGCGCAGTGACCTGAGGAGCGCGCGATGACCGATCACATGCAAACGCCGGGCCTGCCGGAAGAGAAACCGGCGCAGGGATGTCCGTTTGGGCATGGGAGTGTTGCGGCTCAAGCGGCCTCCCCTGCCGCTGATTCCGGCGATGGCTGGCATAACGCTCAGCTCGATTTTTCGGAGTCGATGAGTTACGGCGATTATCTGTCGCTGGGGACGGTGCTGGATGCGCAGCATCCGTTGTCGCCGGATCACAACGAGATGCTGTTCATTATTCAGCATCAGACGAGCGAGTTGTGGATGAAGCTTGCGCTGTATGAGTTGCGCGCGGCGTTGCAGGCTGTGCATCGTGATGAATTGCCGCCGGCGTTCAAGATGCTTGCGCGTGTGTCGCGGATTATGGAGCAGCTCGTACAGGCCTGGAGCGTTCTCGCGACGATGACGCCGTCTGAGTACACGGCGATGCGGCCTTATCTGGGGAGTTCTTCCGGGTTTCAGTCGTATCAGTATCGGCAGATTGAGTTTTTGCTTGGGAATAAGAATGAGCAGATGCTGAAGCCGCATGCGCATCGGGCTGATGTACTTGCTGAGGTTAAGGCTTCGTTGGAAGCGCCTTCTTTTTATGATGAAGTTGTGCGGTTGCTCGCTCGGCGGGGGTTTGCGATTTCACCTTCTCGGTTGGAGCGGGATTGGAGTCAGCCTACTGTGCATGATGCTTCCGTTGAAGCGGCCTGGTTGGAGGTTTATCGGAATCCTTCTCAACATTGGGAGCTCTATGAGATGGCTGAGGAGCTTGTCGATCTCGAGGATGCTTTTCGGCAGTGGCGGTTCAGGCATGTCACTACCGTTGAGAGGATTATTGGGTTTAAGCAAGGGACTGGTGGCACCAGTGGGGCAACTTATCTTCGGAAGATGTTGGATGTGGTTTTGTTTCCGGAGCTTTGGCATGTGCGGACTATGCTGTAGATAGATTTTTTGCCTGCGCGGCGCTTTCTTTTTCTGTGCTCTTGGGGTGTTGGCCTTTT